>CAWUMD010000078.1:0-10684 GCA_963923365.1 uncultured bacterium | reverse complement strand
TCAGACCCTCGGCCTCGATCTCGGCCATCAGGCGCCGGGCGATCGCCTCACTCAGTTGGGTGCGCGGTAGCCGCAGGGTCTCGCCGGTACGGGGGCTGACCGCCTCAACCACAGCAGTGACCGGCCCCAGGTCCTCAACCATCGGTGACAGGGCATGCAGAAGCGGAATCTGGGTCAGGGGCACCGGGGACAGACGACTGGAGGGATGTCCCCATCCTAGGGGGCAAGCCGGTTCGATCCGGCAGCAGCCTACGCCCCCCGGGCGAGCGCCTCGAACAGGCTGGACAGGACCGCACCGCCCCAGGGACCCGGCACATTGTCTGCACCGCGCACCTCCCAGACTTCCTCATGAAGCCCCTCGACCGCAGACACCCGAATCACCAGAGTTTCATTCCAGGTGTCCCGTTTTCGGAAATGCAGTTCGCCATCCGCAAAGGCTACCAGGAACAGCCCCTGCTGAGCGGCAAGATCCGTCACGCGATCGCAGATCTCTTCCAAAGGAGCCTGGAGCCGAAAATGAAGCGGCATCGGCATCACCACATGCTGACTTGTGGGGATGGTAGCCTCTAAGATTGAAACCGGAGAGTGACACCTAATACGACATCGAAGTTTTGGGGTTGATTAGCCGGAACCCTGCCAGAACCTCGCTGCCGTGGGCCCGGCGAGCCTAGCGCTGCCCCACCAGCTTCTCCCGTAGTTGCTTCACCTGATCCCGCAGCCGGGCCGCCTCCTCGAACTCCAGCGCCTTGGCCGCCTCCTTCATCTGCTTCTCCAGCCGGCCGATCAGCTCGGGAATCTCCTCCAGGGGCAGATCGTCGGCCACCTCCACCGCCTGCTCCAGCTGGTCAGCGTTGAGCCGCCGGGAGATCTCCAGGAAGGAGAGGATCGAGTTGCCCCCGTCCCGCTTCACCACCGGAGTGGGGGTGATGCCATGCTCGGCATTGTGGGCCTGCTGGATGGCACGGCGGCGCTCGGTCTCGGCGATCGCCTTCGCCATGCTCTCGGTCATATTGTCGGCGTAGAGAATCGCCGTGCCCTCAACGTGGCGGGCGGCCCGACCAATGGTCTGGATCAGACTGCGCTCCGCCCGCAGAAACCCTTCCTTGTCCGCATCCAGGATTGCCACCAGGGAGACCTCCGGCAGGTCCAGGCCCTCCCGTAGCAGGTTCACCCCCACCAGCACATCGAAGTTGCCGTTACGCAGATCCTGAATAATTTCGATCCGCTCGATGGAATTGATCTCCGAGTGCAGATAGCGCACCCGCACCCCCCGCTCGCCGAAGTAGTCCGTCAGGTCCTCGGCCATGCGCTTGGTCAGAGTGGTGATCAGGCTGCGTTCGTTCTTGGCCACCCGCTGCTGGATTTCCGCCAGCAGGTCATCCACCTGGCCCTCAGTAGGCCGCACGAACACCTGCGGGTCGAGCACCCCCGTGGGACGAATCACCTGCTCCACCACACGCTTCTCAGACTGCTCCAGTTCCCAGTCGCCGGGGGTGGCAGAGACGAAGATACACTGGCCGACCTTGTCCCAGAACTCCTCAGCCTTGAGCGGGCGGTTGTCGGCGGCGCTGGGCAGCCGAAAGCCGTGGTCGATCAGCACACGCTTGCGCGCCTGATCGCCGTTATACATTCCTCGTAGCTGGGGCACGGTGACATGGCTTTCGTCCACCACCAGTAGCCAGTCCCGGGGGAAGTAGTCGATCAGGCATTCCGGTGGTGACCCGGGCTCCCGACCGGCGAGGTGACGGGCGTAGTTCTCGACCCCCTGGCAGTAACCGACCTCCTGGAGCATTTCCAGGTCGTAGCGGGTGCGCTGCTCCAGCCGCTGGGCCTCGAGCAGCTTGCCCTGGTCGTTGAGCCACTGCACCTGGGCCTGCATCTCGGCCCGGATCTCGGCGATCGCCTGCTCCAGCCGTTCCTCGGGGGTGACGAAGTGACGGGCCGGGTAGACACAGACCCGGGGCAGACTCTGGAGAATCTCCCCGGTGACCGGGTCGATGTAACGGATAGCATCGATCTCGTCACCGAAGAACTCGACGCGGATGATCCGGTCCTCGTAGGCGGGGCCGATCTCGAGCACATCGCCCTTGACCCGGAAGCGACCGCGACCGACCTCGAGATCGTTGCGGCTGTACTGCACGTCCACCAGCTGGCGCAGCACGGCCCGCATGTCGATTTCCGCGCCCACCTCCAGGGGGATCGAGGCCTTCAGGTACTCGCTCGGCATCCCCAGGCCATAGATGCAGCTGATCGAGGCAACGACGATCACGTCCCGGCGCTCGAACAGGTTGCGGGTGGCACTGTGGCGCAGCATGTCGATCTCGTCGTTGATCGAGCTGCTCTTGGCGATGTAGGTGTCGGTGACCGGGATGTAGGCCTCGGGCTGGTAGTAGTCGTAGTAACTGATGAAGTACTCGACGGCATTGTCGGGGAAGAACTGGCGCAGCTCGTTGCACAGCTGGGCGGCGAGCGTCTTGTTGTGGGCCAGCACCAGAGTCGGGCGCCCCACCTGGTCGATTACCCGGGCGATGGAGTGGGTCTTGCCGGTGCCGGTGGCCCCCAGCAGGGTCATGAACCGCTCACCAAACTGCACGTAGTCCGTGAGGCGGGCGATCGCCCCCGGCTGATCTCCCTTCGGTTCGAACGGCGCCTGAATGCTGAACTCGGTCACGCTAGATCACCCTCCTCGACCTTCCGCTGCAGACGGTGGATGGCTGTGGCCAACGGCGGGAGCTGCAGACGCACCGTGGCCTCGACAATCTGCGGATCGACGCGGTGGTACTGGTGAGCCAGAAAATCCCGCATTCCGCAGATACGCTGCCAGGGAATCTCCGGTTCCAGCGCGCACCAGCTGCCGGGGAGATGCTTACAGGCCTCGCCAATCACAATCAGGCCATAACACTGGGCTCGGATATTGTCGTCCTGCAGGGTCAGGGCAATCTGGTCTTCGATGTCCTGCAGGCGCTGCAGCGGCCCCCGACTCATAGGGCGATCGCCGAGGCCAGCAGTTCCTGACCACTGGGCCAGTAGGCCAGGCCCTCGCCGGTAGCCACATAGCTGCGGGGCAGGATGCGACGGACCTGCTCATCGAGATCCATCAGTTCCATCAGGGTTGTGCCACCGGGCAGGTCGCAGATGACCGCCAGTTCCTCGCCATCCTCGGCGATGCGGACATTGGTAGCCCGGAAATGGTGAAGGACTTCGGACAGACGATCCCGATAGGCCTGCAGTTCAAGCATCATCCGGCTGGAACGAACTGCCCCCAGCATAACGAGGCCATAACCGGGGCCACTGTCGCAGCGGGTACGATCAGAGGCTGTGACATGGCAGGAGACCCCATGGCGGACGCACGCATCGGCATCATCGGCGGCAGTGGCCTCTACAAAATGGACGCGCTCACCATCCGCGAGGAGCGCCGCATCGATACCCCCTTCGGCCCCACCTCCGATGCGCTGGTCCTCGGTGACCTCGACGGCGTGCCGGTGGCCTTCCTGGCCCGCCACGGGCGGCACCACAGCTACCTGCCTGCGGAGGTGCCCTACCGCGCCAACGTCTGGGCGATGAAGTCCCTCGGGGTCGAGTACCTGCTCTCCGCCTCTGCAGTCGGCTCCCTGCAGGCGGAAATCAAACCCCTGGACATGGTGGTGCCCGATCAGTTCATCGACCGCACCAAGGATCGTCCAGCCACCTACTTCGGCAACGGCATCGTCGGTCACGTCGGCTTCGGCGACCCCTTCTGCCCGACCCTGAGCGGGCTGCTGGCAGAGGCGATCGCCGCCCTCGAACTTGAGGACGTCACCCTGCACCGGGGCGGCACCTACGTCTGTATGGAAGGTCCGGCCTTCTCCACCAAGGCGGAATCGAACCTCTACCGCAGCTGGGGCGCCTCGATCATCGGCATGACCAACCTCACCGAGGCCAAGCTGGCCCGGGAAGCGGAACTGGCCTACGCCACCCTGGCCCTGGTCACCGACTACGACTGCTGGCACCCTGAGCATGACAGCGTCACCGTCGAGATGGTGGTTGCCAACCTGACAAAGAATGCCGTCAATGCCCAGCGGGTGATCCGGGAAGCGGTGCGACGGCTGGCGACCAGCTGGCCCGCCTCCCCGGCTCATGAAGCCCTGAAGTTCGCCGTCATGACCCCCCCGGACCATGTACCCGCCGAAACCCGGGCGAAGCTGGATCTGTTCCTGCGCAAGTACTGGGGCTAAGCCGCGTGCGGGGGGAGTCCCCCCCCCCTGTGGGCCCTAACCGCCGTAGTTCCAGCCGGTACCAGCCAGGGTCAGACCTTCGCCTTGGCGGTGCTCCCCGGCGGCGATCACTTCACCGACGAAGATCGTGTGGTCGCCCTGGTCAATCTGGCCGGTGACCCGGCATTCGACGTAGCCAAGGCTATCCAGCAGAATCGGACAGCCGGTTTCCCCGAGCCGAAATTCCAGATCCTCGAAGCGGCCACCGATCCCGGTCTGGGGCTTGAAGAACTTCGCGGCCACGTCCTTCTGACTGCTGTCGAGCACCGTCAGTGCGAACACGCCGCTGTTGCGGATCATGCCGTTGCTGGTGGAGTCGGCCCGCACGCAGCAGACCACCAGGGGCGGGGTGAAGGAGCCCTGGGTAACCCAGCTGGCGGTGAATCCGTTCACCTGGTCGCCATCGCGCACCCCGCAGATGAACAGGCCGTGGGGAATCTTGCGCAGCATCGATTTCTTGGCGGCTTCGTCGAGCATGGAACTGACTCCGTTGGGGTTTCCCGCATTCTACGCAGCGGGATAATGCGGAGGTTCTGGCTGTGAATTGACTGTGCTGGCCCTCTATCCCGGCAGTTTCGACCCCATCACCCTCGGCCACCTCGACATCATCGAACGCAGTAGTCGTATGTTCGAGCAGGTACTGGTAGCCGTGCTACGTAACCCCGGCAAGCAACCCACCTTCTCCGTGGAGGAGCGGCTGGCCCTCATCCGCACCGCCTGCGCCCACCTACCCAACGTGCGCTGCGACGGCTTCGAGGGGCTGACGGTCAATTATGCTCGCCAGCAGGGCGCTGGTGTCCTGCTGCGGGGCCTGCGGGTGCTCTCGGACTTCGAGTTCGAACTGCAGATGGCGCATACCAACCGCAGTCTGGCCCCGGATCTGGAAACCGTCTTCCTGGCTACCCGCACGGAATACAGCTTTCTGAGCAGTAGTGTGGTCAAGGAAATCGCCCGCTTTCAGGGTGCGGTCAACCATCTTGTCCCCCCCCACGTTGCCGACGCTCTACATGATCGCTTTTCCCCATCCGGGTTATCCTGACGCTGAATTCGGTGGAGTGTGCCTGTGACTGCTGAACCCGTCAGCCCGCAACTTCTGGAGCTGTTCGAGGAACTGGAATCGATCATTCTGGACAGCCGCAAAATTCCCCTCAGCGGCCGGGTGGTCATCCGTGAGAACGAGGTCACCGAACTCCTGGATGAGATCCGCGAATCCCTGCCTGCCGAATTCCAACTGGCCCGGGATCTGCTGCTGCAGCGCGAACAGCTGATCGCCCAGGCCCAGCAGCAGGCCCAGTCCATTGTCACCCGGGGGGAACAGGAGCGACAGCAGCTGATTGCCAGCTCCAGCATCCTCCAGGAGGCCCAGCGGGAAGCGGCTCAGCTGCGCCAGCAACTACAGCAGCAGTTGGAAGCCGAACATCAGCAGGTACGCCGCGAGATCGAGCAGCTGCGCCAGGAAGGTCAGCAGCTGCGCCAGCAGATCCAGCAGGAGAACGAACAGCTGCGTCAGCAGGGGCTGGCCGACGCCCAGCAGATTCAGCAGCAGGCTCAGCAGATCCAGCAGCAGGCCTACGCCGAGGCGGAGCGGGTCCGGCAGGAAATCGAGCAGCAGCGCCAGCAGACGGCCAACGACTGTCAGAGCCAACGCCAGGGTGCCGATGATTACACCAATCAGCGTCTAACAGAGATCGAACAGTTGCTGGCTGAGTCCCAGAACCAGATGGCCCAGCTGCAGGCTACGGTCAACAGCCACCGACAGCTGGTGCTGTCGGGAGCTCCCAGCCTGGCCCCAAATCCGACTGTCCCCAGCCGTCGCCGCCGCCGCTGATTCACTGACAGCCCGCAGAAAGAGGGGACATCGCATGCCGACGTCCCCTCTTTTTACTCGGGTTTGCCCTAGCTCCTCAGGCTGGAATCGGGGACTCAGGCCGCTGCCAGCAGAGCGAGGCGAGGGGTTTCCTCGAGGGTGTCGCAGAGGCGATGGAAGACCTGCCGGGCGCGGGTATCGGGCCGCAGACTCAATTCCTGGGACTGGACCATCCACTCGATGCGGACTGCGTTCTCGCGGTGGGCGAAGCAGCTGACATTGACCGTCACAGCGGCCGAGTCGTTCCAGACGGCATCGGGTTCACGGGCAGTTACCTTGGCGCCATCCACCCAGATCACTTCCAGGCCACTGCATTCGACCACGCGACAGATGACCCGCTGAAGATTGGCACGATCGAGTTGTGTCACCGCTTCAATGGAGTGTCGGGCCATAGCAGGGAGGTCAGGAATGGACAGCCAATTGTTGTTTTTTACCAGAATCCCCAAAGAGGCACTGGAGTTAATGGGAATTTTACAGATTCACTTCAGGTTCAGACGGTAGCAACGGATACCCTGTCAAGTCCGACAGCCCTGGAATCCTGCTCAAACTGACGCGCCGCCTGGTCTGTGGCCTCACAGTCAAACAGCGCGGTGGCGATCGCCGGGCTGATCGTGAACGTGTCCAGACCCGCCGCCGCCAGTCGGGTCAGGTCCGAGGTCTGGCGCAGGCTGGCCACCAGGAGACGCAGGGGCGATCGCACGCCATTCAGGCACTGCTGCATGGTGATCAGTTCCGCGTGACCATCCCGGCCCTGGTCGCAGATCCGCCCCAGGTAAGGGGCGATGTAGTCGGCCCCCAGGGCTGCGGCCAGCAGCACCTGGGCCGGTTCGTAGCAGGCGGTGAAGGTGACGTTGATCCCCGAGCGGATCAGCCGCTGGGCGGCGGCGACCCCGGCGCGGGTGATCGGCAGCTTCACCCAGATGCGACGGGGGGCGATCGCCGCCAGTTCGCAGCCGCTGGCGTAGTAGCTCTCTGCGTCACCGCCCCAGGCCTGCAGATGCACCTCCTGGCTGCCGAGCGCCAGGGCCTCGCGGGTAAGGTGGCGCAGGTTATCCAGGCTGCAGGGCTGACTGGCCCGCTGCAGCAGGGTCGGGTTGGTGGTCACCCCGTAGAACAGGCCACTGGGCAGCCACTCGGCCCAGGCAGTGGGGTCGGCGGTGTCGAGGAACAGGCGCAGGCTCATGGTTCTAGAGATGGGTAAACGCGGATTCACGGTGTTTGAGCAGGGTACCGACAGGCAGCGGTCCCTGCAGGTGGCTCCAGGGCAGAACTTCGTCTGTGACCCAATCGCGGTGGACATACCAGTCGAGGGGCGGCAGCTGACCGCGCAGTTCCTTAAAGGCCCGCTTGTAGCTGCCCAGGCTGTCGCCATAGTGGCGCACCCGCTCCAGCAGCGGGCCGAGGCGGCGATCGCCCCGGGAAATCAGCGTCTGAATCACCGACCAGCTGTAGCTCTCCGGCCGGAAGTCGATGCCCTGGGGCCGCAGTCGCTTCTGGAGAAACTGCAGCCGCTTCTCGGCCTTCGGATTCACCCCCTGCCACTGGAACGGCGTGTGGGCCTTGGGCACGAAGGTGCTGCAGCCGTAGGTGAGCCGCAGTCCCGGAGCCGCCTTCTTCAGGCCCACCAGCAGGTCGGCGGTCTGCTCAAGATCCTCTTCGGTTTCGCCCGGTACCCCGGCCATGCCGTAGAGTTTCAGGCCTGCCAGCCCGCCCGCCTTGGCGTTCACCGCCGCCTGGGTAATTTCCTCGTTGGCCAACTTCTTGTTGATGATCTGCCGCAGCCGCTCCGAGCCACTTTCGATGGCGATGGTCAGGGATTTTGTACCCCGCCGCGCCAGGGTGCCCGCCAGCTGCTCCGTCACGGTGTTGGTGCGCACGCTGGCGATGCTCAGGCGCACGTGGTCGAACTCCGGTCGCCCCAGCCAGTCAAGCACCTCGCTGAACTGAGGGTGCTGGGTCACCGAAGCCCCCAGCAGACCGATGCGGTCGGTGGCGGTTAGGCCCCGCTCGATTGCCGGTTTGAGGCCGGTCTCCACATCAGCGGTGCGGAAGGGCAGGGTCAGGTAGCTGGCGAGGCAGAAGCGGCACATCTCCGGGCAACTGCGCACCACCTCGACCATGAAGATGTTCTCCCAGGCGGCGCGGGGGCTGACCACCGTGGAAGTGGAGAGGGTGTTCCCCCGGTAGGTCTGCTTCTCGACCCGGGCCGGGGCGCCATCCAGGGGGGCGATCGCGCTGATGCCCCCTTCGGGATCGCTGTACTCGACGCGATAGAGAGCCGGAATGTAGAGACCCGGCACCTGGGCCAGCGCCTGTAGCTGCTCTAAGCGGGAGCGCCCCCGCACCTGACGATGGGCATCAGCGAAAGCATCGAGCAGAATCTCGCCGTCGCCCACCAGAATCACGTCGAAGAAATCGGCGAAGGGTTCCGGGTTGGCCGTCAGCACCGGCCCGCCCCCGAACACCAGCGGGTGCGCCTCGGTCCGCTCCGCCGCCCGGATGGGGATCTCCAGCTGCTCCAGCAGCGCCAGGATATTGACGTAGTCCAGCTCCCAGGAGACAGAGAAGCCGAGCAGTTCCGGACGGCGCGGCAGCGGATCGCCGCCATCGGTGAACAGACGGCTGACCGCCAGATCCGAGCGGGCCGCCAGGGTGGCCCAGACCACCTGATAGCCGAGGCTGGTGATGCCGACGGTGTACTCGTTGGGGAAGGCGAAGATCAGCGGCGTCGCATCGGGGGCGGGCACCGCCGGATCGAAGAGCAGGGTTTCGTCGGCGAACAGGGTCAAGGCGTCAGGTCCGGTTACCCATCCATCCTACGCAGCGGGCCGGAACGGAAGGAAATCTTAAGGGCAGGCCCGGGGCTGACGCCCATCCCGAAGACTGAATCCCATGCACGCGATCGCAACCCGGGACCGCCAGAGCTGGCGAGTGGATGTGCGGGGCATCTGCCAGGGGGTGGGCTTCCGTCCCTACGTCTGGCGGCTGGCCCGAGACCTGGGGCTGCACGGTCAGGTCTGCAACCGGGGCGATCGCGTCGTGATCGAACTCCAGGGACCGGCGGCGGCCATCGACCGCTTCCGGCAGCGACTGCCCCGCGAGCTGCCCGCCGGGGCGCAGCTGCGGCAGGTGGTCTGGGAAGCAGCGGAACTGCCCGAGCAGGATGGCTTCCGCATTGCCGCCAGCCCGGCGGGTAGTGCCACGGCGATCGCTATTCCCGCTGACCGGGCCCCCTGCCCCGACTGTCGACGGGAACTGCTCGACCCGGGCGATCGCCGCTACCGCTATCCCTTCCTCAACTGCACCACCTGCGGCCCCCGCTACAGTCTGCTCACGGGCCTGCCCTACGACCGCCCGCGCACGACCATGGCCGGGTTCCCCCTCTGTGCCGACTGCCAGCGGGAGTACGACGACCCTGGCGATCGCCGCTTCCATGCCCAGCCGATCGCCTGTCCGGCCTGCGGCCCGAGCCTGCACTTCCCGTCCGGAGAGACTGGCAGGAAGGGTGACGCAGCGTTGCAGTCGGCCCTGGACCTGCTGCGCCGGGGTGGCATTCTCGCTCTCAAGGGAGTGGGTGGCTACCAACTGCTCTGCGATGCCCGCCGGGAGGCGGTAGTGCAGCGGCTGCGCGATCGCAAGGGCCGCCCCGACAAACCCCTGGCGCTGTTGGTGGCGGAGTCGGAGGCGGCTCACCGGCTGGCGTACCTGAGCCCAGCGGAGGTTGCGTTGCTCGAGTCGGCAGCGGCACCGATTGTGCTGCTGCGGCGACGACCGGACGTGGCGATCGCCGCCAACGTTGCCCCGCACCAGCCGGACCTGGGTCTGATGCTGCCCACCTCACCGCTGCACCTGCTGCTGGCCCGGGACTTTGGAGCTCCCCTGGTCTGCACAAGCGGTAACCGCAGTGGAGAGCCCCTGGCGATTGAGACTGACGCCGCCCACCGGGAACTGGGGGCGATCGCCGATGGGTTCCTCGACCACAATCGCCCGATCGCTCGACCCCTGGATGACTCGGTGGCCCGAATTGTTGCTGGACAGGTGCAGCTGCTGCGTCGGGCACGGGGCTATGCTCCGGTGGCCCTACCGGTGCCCGATGGACCGACGGTGCAGGCGGCTGGGGCCCATCTGAAGAATACGATGGCGCTGCTGCAGGGCACCCAGGCCTGGATCGGGCCGCACATCGGCGACCTCGACAGTCCTGCCAGCCGGGAGCGCAGCCAGCAGACCGGCCAGGAACTGACCCAGCTGACGGCAGCCCGGCCCGTGGCGATCGCCTGCGACCTGCATCCCGACTACGGCTCCAGCCGTCTGGCGGTCGAGGCGGGCCTGCCGACCGTACCCGTGCAGCACCACCTTGCCCACGCTCTGGCGGTGCTGGCGGAGCACCAGCTGTCGCCCCCAGCGCTGGCTCTGATCTGGGATGGCAGCGGTCTGGGCAGTGACGGTCAGCTCTGGGGCGGAGAACTGCTGCGAATCAGCCCGACGGGCTGGCAACGGCTGGCTCACCTGCACTCCTTCCCGCTACCAGGGGGCGATCGCCAGCCCTCACCTGCACACCCCGATC
>CAWUMD010000077.1:0-10719 GCA_963923365.1 uncultured bacterium | reverse complement strand
GTCCTGCAGCTGTTCGACGAGATTGGAACCGCTGAAATGGCGGCGATCGCCATTCTCCCCAAGCAGAATCAGGGTTGGTGTGGTTACCAGCCGGTAATGCTCGACCAGCTCCGGTTCCTCGGCGCAGTCCACCAGTTGTAAGCGGGCTTCCGCTTCCGGACAGAGGCTGGCCACCGCTCCCCGGATGGAACGAGCCAGATCCCGGGACTGAGGACGACCGTCCACAAACAGCAGCAGCTGCATGGTGGGGAGTTCAGAGGAAGGGATCGGGTCGGCCACGCCGGAGTTCATGGAGGCTGGACCTTACTTTACCGCCCGACCTCTGCAAAGCGATCGGTCGGTTGGCAAGTCGCTCCTAGCGGAACATGCTGCTGACGGAGGTATCTTCGTGGATGCGCCAGATGGTTTCACCCAGCAGGTTGGCCACCGACAGAACCGTCAGCTGCGGGAAGCGGTTCTCTTCGGAGATGGGAATGGTGTTGGTGACGATCACCTCTTCGAACAGCCCCTGGGAGAGGCGCTCGATGGCCGGGGGGGAGAAGACGGCGTGGGTGGCGCAGGCGTAGACCTGACGGGCCCCGACCTTGCGCAGCAGGCGGGCCCCCTCGCAGATCGTGCCGGCGGTGTCGATCATGTCATCGACCAGGATGGCGGTCTTGCCCTGGACATCGCCGATCACGTTCATCGATTCGGCAACATTGTGGGCCTGACGGCGCTTGTCGATGATCGCCAGGGGGGCATCATCGAGCTTCTTGGCAAAGGACCGGGCCCGGGCCACGCCACCGACATCGGGGGACACGACCACGATGTCGGAGAGACCCTTGCTCTTGATGTAGTCGATCAGCACGGGCGAACCGTAGACATGGTCGACGGGAATGTCGAAGTAGCCCTGGATCTGAGCGGAGTGGAGATCCATGGCCAGGACCCGGCTGGCCCCGGCTTCGGTGAGCAGGTTGGCCACCAGCTTGGCGGCGATGGACTCCCGACCGGCGGTTTTGCGGTCGGCGCGGGCATAGCCGTAGTAGGGGATGACGCAGGTGACCTGCCGGGCGGAGGCCCGCTTGCAGGCATCCACCATCACCATCAGCTCCATCAGATGGTCGTTCACCGGCCAGCAGGTGGGCTGAATCAGGTAGACGTCGCACCCGCGGATCGATTCCTGGATCTGGATGTAGATTTCTCCGTCGGCGAAGCGCTTGCGCACCATCGGGCCGAGATCGATGCCGAGATAGCGGGCCACTTCCTGGGCCAGTCCCTGGTTCGCCGAGCCCGTGAACAACCGGAGTCGATGATTGTCGGGCAGCGAGGGCAGAGCCGAGGGGAACGGCACAGTTGCGGAGCGAGTCACAGCGGGCCCACGGAGTTCGTCCAGACAGTCATCCTAACACTCTCACTTCGGCCCTGGTCTCCCGGGAAAGGGCTCCGGCGACTGGGGTATCGTGGGCAGAGGCGGCGGCGGCAGCGGGGCGGATTGAATGCAAAACAGCCTGATTCTGTGCGGCGATCGCCCGGCGGCAGCCGTCGCTCTTTCTTCCGTATTACGCGGTTATCTGCAACACTTCGGGCCCCTGCCTCCCGCCCTGGACTGGACTGCCTCCCCGGAGTGCTCTGCCCAGGAGCTGCTGCCGGGTCTCTGGCGGGAACTGACGGCGGTGTCAGCCCCGGCCCTGATTACGGCGCCTCCTCTGGCGAGTCCCCTGACCCGGGATGCCCTGGTGGCGGAGGTGGCCCGGGATTTCCGCTTACCGGTGCTGGCCCTCAGTGCCTGGGAGGAGGACGGCGTGGAGCGACTGGTGGCCCTGGCGGCGATCGCCCGGGTTCATGGGGTGCCCTGGCTGGGGGTGGTGCTGGGCCTGGGCGATCGCCCGGCTCCCGATGAGGCTACTGCCCAGTGGCTGGAGGACCTGACCGGTCTGCCCCTGATCGGGGGCCTGCCTGCCGGGGTGACCGACCCCGGGGCGGTGGTGTCCGGGTGGCGGCTGGAGGACCTGCCCAGCGGTCTGGGGCAGGTGGCGCTGGAGGGTGTCCGATGATCACCCTCGATCGATATCCCTGTCGGGATGCCGTGCAGGCACTGCTGCCCCGGCTGATCGACTGGCGGCGTCAGCTGCATCAGCAACCGGAGCTGGGCTTTCAGGAGCACCGGACGGCGGAGCTGATCGTGCAGGAACTGTGTGCCCTGGGGCTGTCGCCCCTCAGCGGCGTTGCCGGAACCGGGGTGGTCTGCAGCATCGCGGGCGATCGCCCGGGTCCCGTGATCGGCATCCGGGCGGATATGGATGCCCTGCCGATCCAGGAGGAGAACGCCGTCGACTACCGCTCCCGGATTCCGGAGCGGATGCACGCCTGCGGCCACGATGGTCATGTGGCGATCGCCCTGGGGCTGGCGGCCTACCTCAGCCGTCATCGGGATTTCCCGGGGACGGTGAAGCTGATCTTCCAGCCGGCCGAGGAAGGACCGGGCGGGGCCGGGCCGATGATTGCTGCCGGTGCCCTGGAGAATCCGCGGGTCGAAGCCATCTTCGGCCTCCACCTCTGGAACTTCCTCCCCCTGGGGACGGTGGCGGTGCGCCCCGGCCCCCTGATGGCAGCGGTGGAGCTGTTCGACCTGACGATTCACGGTCGGGGTGGCCACGGGGCCATGCCCCAGCATTCGGTGGATGCGGTACTGACCGGGGCCCAGGTGGTGACGGCGCTGCAGTCCGTGGTGGCCCGCAATGTCGATCCGCTGCAGTCAGCGGTGCTGACGGTGGGGACATTCCAGGCCGGTGAGGCCCACAACGTGATTGCGGATCGGGCTCTGCTGCGGGGCACCGTCCGTTACTTCGACCCGGACTTCGCTGGGTTCTTCGAGCCACGCATGCGGGCGATCGCCGAGGGCATCTGTGCCGGGGCCGGAGCCCGCTGCGAGCTGAACTACTGGTCACTCTATCCGCCCCTGGTCAACGATCCGGCCATGGCGGAACTGGTCCGGCAGGTGGCGGCCCGCACCCTGCCGGACTCGGCGATCGCCCCCGACTACCGGACGATGTGCGGCGAGGACATGGGCCTGTTCCTGCAGCAGGTGCCGGGGTGTTTCTTCTTCCTGGGATCCGCCAATCTGGAGCGGGGGCTGAGCTTCCCCCATCACCATCCCCGCTTCGATTTCGATGAGACGGTGCTGGCCATGGGGGTAGAGCTGTTCCTGCGTATTCTCGAGGCCTATCCGGGCTGATGGCGGTGGATGATCGACGACCGCCCCTGAAATGGGCGGGGGGCAAGCGCTGGCTGCTGCCCCAGCTGCAGCCTCTGGTACCGACCGACCGACGGCTGGTGGAGCCCTTCTGCGGAGGGCTGGCGATCGCCCTGGGGCTGCGGCCGGAGCGGGCGCTGCTCAACGACCATAACCCCCACCTGATCAACTTCTACCGGCAGGTGCAGGCAGGCCTGAGCCTCGATCTGGAGATGCGCAACGAGCGACAGTTCTACTACGACTGCCGCGATCGCTTCAATGGGCTGATTGCCCGGGGGGAAGCCGCCACGGCCGAGGCGGCCCAGCTCTTCTACTACCTGAATCGCACCGGTTTCAACGGGCTCTGCCGCTTCAACCGGCAGGGGGGCTTCAATGTGCCCTTCGGTCGTTACCGGCGGACGGACCTCGACTACCGGCGGGATCTCTCGGCGCTGATGGCGGCCATGCAGGCCTGGGAATTCCGCTGTGGTGACTTCGCCGCGCTGCCGGTCGGGACGGCGGATTGGGTCTACGCCGATCCGCCCTACGACTGTGAATTCACGCAGTACTCGTCAGTGGCCTTCGGCTGGGATGAGCAGGTGCGGCTGGCTCACTGGCTGGTGGGGCTGGGGGTGCCGGTGATTGCCTCTAATCAGGCGACGGCTCGCGTGCTGGAGCTATACCGGGACTTGGGCTTTTCGGTGCAGGTGCTCGAAGCCCCTCGCCGGATTGCCTGCAATGGCGATCGCACCCCCGCGCGGGAGATGCTGGCGTTCCTGGGATCGTTTGAGGGCATCAGCCCGCAGCCCGGATGACAGTGTCCGGACTCAGGGAAGCGGGGCAGGTGGGCTGACCGAGGCGGGCGGAGAGGTAGCTATAGAACAGTCCGGCGTCGAAGCTGCGCGGGTCGCTGCGCTCGCCATCCCGGTCGATGGCGGCATGACTTGCGATTTGGGTGGCGGGGATGCGCCAGCGCTGCATCCAGTCGCCGATCACCTGGGCCAGAACCAGATACTGGGCCGCGCTGTAGCCGCTGTGGCCGGGGTTGCGGTTGGCGCCGTCCGTCGGAGTTTCCAGACTGACGTGCAGGGCGATGTTGTTGACCGACCCGTCCAGGGCTGGGTTGAGGCGCACCGCCAGTCCGTGGAACTCGGAATTCCCGGCTCCGAAGGCCCGTTGCTCGTCCGGGACGATCCGGTAAAGGGCCCCGTCCCGGCCGATCAGCAGGTGGTAGCTGACCTGATCCTCATCCCGTTGGTGGGGAGTGAGGAAGGTGTTCAGTGCAGACTCGGCGGAGTAGACGGTTTCGTGCAGCACGATCAGGCTGGGTTGATGGGCCACCGGCAGGCGTTGCGGGCTGCGATCGACGGTTTCCCGGTAGCCGCGGTTGGTGGGTGCGGCGTAGTAAGGGCGCTCGGCAACCCGGAGCTGGCGAATCTGCGCCGTGGCGGCGGGGGCGAGGCGCAGCAGCCCGGGGCAGGCGACGTTCTGGGACCCGAAAATCTGCCGTCGGGGCTCTGGTCGCTGCCAGAACCAGGGCAGACGGGGAGCGCGGGTGACTCTCCGACCCTCTTCGAGCAGTTGCTGGATGCGGTCCAGGGGGGAGCGATCGCCCTGGGCGGAACCCTGCAGCAGGCGATCGCCCAGCCGCCCCGCCACTCCAAATGCCCCCAGGCAGAGCAGCGCTGACAGCGGCAGAACAATTCCCCAGGTGCGGGTCGGCCGGGAGCGCGGCGCAGTCTGGCTGAAGTAGCCCGGCCGATAGAGGCGTTTCTCCGCCGACGAGGTGGGCTCAGGCTGCTGACGACTCATCCGAGGGGGCGGGGCACTGTTGGGTTCGGCCCACTGTAGCGTTGACGGCGCCATGCAGGAAGAGGTGCTGGCCGGGGCCTGTGGTGTCCGGGGCCAGGAAACCGGGAATGCCGCCCAAGGAAATGGGGTGGCCCCTGTCCGGTCAGGAACCACCCCGTTGCCTGCGGCTTTTGGCGGGACTTAGTGGGTGTGGCTGCGGGCGTAGGCCGAAATGTCCCGGGCCGTTTTGTAGAGGAGCGCGTAGGTTTCGAGAATGACCCGGGAAATCAGGATGGAGGCCAGCAGGATACCGACCAGAGACAGGGCCGGGAAGCCGCACCAGGGCATGTTCAGACAGAACCACTCGAAGTGGTTACCGCCGAAGATCCAGCGCACGAAGGTGTAGGTGGCGCCCACCAGTGCGGCTCCCTGAATGACGGCGTACAGGAAGGAAAGCATGGTGATCGACGAGTACTTCTGGAAGTAGTAGTCGTTGGCGATGATCGGTAGTGTCGATTCTTCGCCCTGTTTGCGTTTGACGATGGACCGGCGATACAGGGAAATGGCCGAACCGACGGCGCAGAACAGCACCCAGTTCCATTCCCGCAGAATGTAGCCGACGTCGATACCGGCGATAGAGAGAATGAAGAAGAGGACCGCAACGCCGATCACAAAGGCCGTGATCCGCAGCTGGTGTTTCAGGTAGAAACTGACAGCGATTTCAGTGCCCTGGGTTTTGAGCTGATCAACGGGGTTCTGATTGTCCTGCATGGTGATGACTCCTTGTATTTCGGTGGGATATCAGGGGGTAGATGCCGAAGCTACTGAACCGGCTCGTACTCCAGCATCCACTCTCCTTCGCTGTCCTTGTAGGTGCTGTACTTGAGCTTGGTTTCGTCCTGGTCGCTCCAACTGGCACGACCTTCGCAGGAGAGCTTTTCGTTGGAGCGGGAGACTTCCACCGGCTCATAGATCTTGACGATCGCGTAGCCCCGGGAGGCACGATCCTTCTCGGATAGCTCGACAATGTCGTCGCGGATCGACTCGCAGGTCTTCATGGCCGTGGAGTTGCAGCTGCTCAGCAGCATGGCGGTGGAGATCAGAGAAAGACCGAGAAGGTGATTCTTCATGGGGCGGAGAGGTTGAGAGAGATCGTTGGGCGCATGGGTGATCTATCGACTGGCCCACCGGGGGCAGACCGCCTGACTGAGCCGGGAGCTCAGGTAGCCGTAGAAGCGGGCGCTGTCGAGACTGCGGGGATCCTTCTTGCGTCCGTCCCGGTCGATCTGCTGGTGGGTGGTGATGTCGCTGGCGGGGATTTGCCATTTGCGCATCCAGTCGCCCACCACCTGGGCGAGGACCCGGTACTGGCGATCGCTGTAACCGCTGTGGGTGGGGGCATCGTTATTGCCGTCGGCCGGGGTTTCCAGGCTGACGTGCAGGGCGATGTTGTTTACGGAACTGGGCAGCGCCGGATTGAGTTGAACGGCTTGGCCATTGAACTCGGAATTACCGGCTCCGAAGGCTCGCTTCTGATCGGGGACGATGCGATAGAGACGACCATCGCGACCAATCAGCAGGTGATAGCTGACCTGAGCCCCGTCATCGAGTTTGGGTGACTGGAAGAGGGCGATCGCCTCGTTCACCGGTATTACGGTTTCATGCAGAACGATCAGCTGCGGGGTGTGGGCCACCGGTCGCTTCTCCGGGCTGCGATCGGTGGCTTCGCGATCGCCGAAGTTCGTTACCGCAGCTGGGGTTGGGATCTCCGGTTCCTGCAGGGTCCGCAGCTGACTGGCCAGGGCCGCAGAAACCGCTACAACGCGTTCTGGACAGGGAAAGCCCTGAGGACCTGCGAGGGGGATGGCTGGTGCTGAGCTGGAACGAGGCTCCGGGTTGGGCTGAGCCTGAGGTACTGCCGGGGGTGTGGCGCTCAGGAGCTGCTGGATATCGGCACTGGCCTGAACAGGCTGTTTACTCCTGTTGCCCTTGATACTGTTATCGATCAGGGCGGAGATGCCCAGGGCCAGACCGAGGGTTCCAGCGCAGCTGAGCAGGGCCAGCAGCGCCAGTTTAGGTAGCGCCGGGCGGGGAGGAGGCGTGGGCGATCGCATCGGCTGTTAACCCTTGGTGTAATCCGCCACCATCCAGGTGCCGTTTTCCTGCTCGAAGTAGTAGGTGAAGATCGCATCGGTGACCCCGGACTGTGCCGGGTCGATGCCGGTGGGCGTATGCAGCGTACGCTCCTCGTGGATCTTCACCCGCAGGCTGGGGCGTCCGCCGGAGATGTCATAACCGAGGACTTCGTCAACACGGGACGCGGTGTAGGTGTAGTAGGAGTTGTTGTTGCGCAGCCAGCTCACCGGCCCGTCATTCTTGACCAGATCCTGCCAGAGGCTGCCGGTGACCACCGAAGCCGCCGCGGAGGCATCGTAGGGGGGCGCGAAGATCTGCCCCTTGGAACCGAGCCAGCGGTTGACCAGATCCACAGCCTGAGTCCGGGTGAGACCAACTTCTGCTCCCTTCTGAGACTCAGCTTGCTGCTGGGCCTCAGCGGCCTTGCGCTGGGCCTCGGCGTCGGCCTTCTCCTTCTCCAGCTGCTGCTGGCGGTTCTTGGCCTGCTGCGCTTCCTGCCGGGCGGCGGCCAGTTGGGCCTGCTGCTGGTTCTGCTGGCTGATGAACAGAGCGCCGAGGCCAAGGGCGACGGCGATGATCAGCCCGAACCCGGAGAGGGCGATCGTCACCAGGGAGTTATTGCCGCTGGCAGCGGTGGCCGGAACGTAGCCGGGTGGGGCGGATGGCGGCGCTGGCATGGGGGGCTGCTGGGGAATGCCCGCCTGTACCGGTTGATGGGGTGCGACAACTACTGTTGCCTGGGTAGGTGCGGTGGCCGGTGGCACGGTAGCCGTTGTCCCAGCCGGGCCCAGTACTTCGAGCATTGCCTGGGCGGTTGCGAAGCGCTGGGCCGGAATCGGCTGAATGGCGCGGTCGAGCAGATCTGCCAGGGCTGGATCGACGCCCGGGGCCTCGCTGCGCCAGAGAACTGCGCCCGAGACCGGGTCGGTGGGCAGTTCCTGGGAAGATTTGCCGGTGAGCAGCGTGATCAGGGAGAGGGAGAGGGCGTAGAGGTCGCTGCTGAAGATGGGGCGACCGGCGGCCTGCTCGGGGGGCATGAAGCCCTGAGTGCCAATTACGAGGGAGCTTCCAGCAGCCCCGGAGGATAGCACCACGGTGGACATGGTTTCGCGGACGGCCCCGAAGTCGATCAGAACCGGCTGCTGATCCCCGTCACGAAGAATGATGTTGTCGGGCTTGATGTCGCGGTGGAGCAGGTTGCGACTGTGGAGGTGGGCCAGAACGGGCAGCAGGTCCCGGAGGATCTGGCGGGCGGTATCGGCACTGATCCGTCCGAGGCTGGTGAGGGTGGGGCCTGGGACGAACTCCTGGACGAGCCAGAAGGCGCCATCCTCCTCGAAGTAGGCAAACAGTTCAGGGATCTGGCTGTGATCGCGGCCCACGCGCTCCAGCAGTCTCGCTTCCCGCCGGAAGGCATTGTTGACCGCTTCGCGCGAGGGCTCATCATCCCTGAGGGGGCGCAGCCGTTTGACGACGACCTGCCGCCCCGACGGTAGCTGTTCATCGGTAGCCAGGAAGGTATCGCCGAACCCGCCGGAGCCTAAGGGCTGGAGGAGGCGGTAGCGTCCGGCAATCAGCTGGTTGGTACCCGGTTCGGAACTCACAGGCATCACCCCTCACGGCAAAAGCACCGTCAGATTGTCTGCCATTGAGTTGTCAGCGACAACCGGAAAATCTACTGAATTTGCTGATTTGTTGACCGGAGATTCAGGGGATCAGGGCCCAGTCCGGTCGTAGGGCCTGGGCGCCGCGCAGGTAGGGGTGGACGATGCGGCGCTCGGGATCATTGCAGTTGAGCAGCAGCATCAGGCGGATGCAGTGGCTGAGGGCGCCATCCACCTGCATCTGCTGCACGTCCAGCAGGGGCACGATGTCCCAGCCGGGGCGCTGACGAGCCACGGCGGCAGGGAACATCGCGTCCAGGTCCGGGGTGACCGAGAAGGTGACGCTGACGATCTCCTCCGGGTTGAGTGGATTGTGGGCCTCCAGCTGATCCAGAAGTTCCTCGACGGCGGCCCGCATGGCCTCGACCGTATTGGCTTCAACCGTGGTCGCGCCTCTGATTGCCTTCACCCGCCAGCCCACTCCGGATCGACTCCCGCTCGATGCTGATACAACGTTACCGCTTCGCTGCCCCCGCGCTTGCCCCTAGGGCCGGAACAGCCAGAGGGGCTGGCCGTTGGTGCCGAGTTCGAAGCTCAGCCAGTCGAGGGCGGCGATCGCCCCCTGGCCGGGGATCAGCTTCTTGAGCAGTGGCTTGGGCGGCTCGATGCGATCGCACTCCGCCTTCTCGGGGTCCAGTCCCGCCAGCTCCGCGGTCCAGCGACGGGCGTCCTCCTCGGTGCCGAGGCGATCCACCAGCCCCAGGCCGAGGGCCTGCTCGCCGGTGAAGACGCGGCCATCGGCGAAGCTGCGCACCGTCGCCTCATCCAGCTGGCGGGCCTCGGCCACCGTGCGCACGAACTGGCCGTAGCTGGTGTCGATCAGCGACTGGAGGATCTCCTTCTCACCACTGGTCATGCGCCGGTCCGGCGCCAGGATGTCCTTGTAAGGGCCGGACTTGACCACCTTGAAGGAGACGCCGACGCGGTCGAGCAGCCGCTCGATGTTGTTGCCGCGCAGGATGACGCCGATGCTGCCGGTGATCGTGCCGGGGTTGCTGACGATGTGGTCGGCGCCCATGCCGATGTAGACCCCGCCGCTGGCGGAGATATTGCCGAAGCTGGCCACCACCTTGACCCCCTTGTCCTGGCGCAGTCGCAGCAGGGCGGCGTGGATTTCCTGGGAGTCGCCGACGGTGCCGCCGGGGCTGTCGATGCGCAGCAGCAGAGCCGGGTAGCGCTTCTCTTCAACAGTCTTTAGGGCCTTGAGCACCCGCTTGCGGGTACTGCCGTCAATCGGACCGCTGACCTCGATGCGGGCAATCCGTTTGCGCTGCCGAGGGGGGAACGGCCAGACCATGGCGAGATGACTGCTCAACAAATCTGCTCCATCTTAACGATGCCGCTCGGAACGGGCCGCAAACCCGTGCCCCGGGCGGTCTGTCAGAATCGTCAGCAGTACTTCCGGCGGCTGGATGGAACTCCCGAATCGCCGCGGTCTGACCGCGGCTCTGATGATTGCCCCCTTCTTCCTCTGGGGAACGGCCATGGTGGCCATGAAGGGAGCCACGCTGACCACGCCGCCCCTGTTCATGGCGACGGTGCGACTGCTGCCCGCCGGACTGCTGGTGCTGCTGTGGGCCACCTGGCAGCAGCGCCCGGCACCGAAGACGGCGATCGCCTGGCTGTGGATCACCCTCTTCGCCCTGATCGACGGCACCCTCTTCCAGGGCTTTCTGGCGGAAGGTCTGCAGCGTACCGGAGCCGGTCTGGGCTCGGTGATGATCGATTCCCAGCCGTTGCTGGTGGCCGTGTTGGCCCGCGTCCTGTTCGCTGAACGGATCGGGGTCTGGGGCGCACTGGGGCTGGTGATCGGGCTGCTGGGCATCAGTCTGCTGGGCCTGCCCTCGGACTGGGTGGTGACCGCCCTGGCACAGCTGCTGCATCATCTGGGGCTGCTGGCCCAGGCTCCGACCCAAT
>CAWUMD010000076.1:0-10749 GCA_963923365.1 uncultured bacterium | reverse complement strand
CTACTCCGGCAACCCGCTGGTGAATGCCATGGCCCTCGGCCTGATGGAAACCGAGGAAATCGTCAAGGCCGGGGCCAGCGGCATCGGCAACCCGGTGCTCTACGTCGGCTCCACTACCGGCCGCGACGGGATGGGCGGGGCCAGCTTCGCCAGTGCCGAACTGAGCGACGAATCCCTCGACAACCGTCCGGCGGTGCAGGTGGGTGACCCCTTCCTGGAGAAGTCGCTGATCGAAGCCTGCCTGGAGGCCTTCAAGACCGGGGCCGTGGTCGCCGCCCAGGACATGGGCGCTGCCGGTCTCACCTGCTCCACCGCCGAGATGGCGGCCAAGGGTGGTGTGGGCGTCGATCTCGACTTGGACCTGATTCCCGTGCGCGAAAGCGGCATGGTGCCCTACGAGTACCTGCTCTCCGAGTCCCAGGAGCGGATGCTGTTCGTGGCTCAGGCCGGGCGTGAGCAGGAGCTGATCGACATCTTCCACCGCTGGGGTCTGCAGGCCGTGGTGGCCGGGCGGATCATCGAGGAGCCGATTGTCCGCATCCGCTGGCAGGGCGGCATTGCGGCGGAAGTCCCGGCGACGGCTCTCTCGGACAACACCCCCATCTACCATCGCCAGCTGCCGGAGCGGCCGCCCGAGTACGCCCGCCGTGCCTGGGACTGGACCCCGGCCCAACTGCCCCCCGCTAAACGGCAGGGCATCGGCGATCGCAGCTGGAAGGCCTGCCTGCTGGAGCTGCTCGACAGCCCCACCATTGCCAGCAAGCGCTGGGTTTACCGCCAGTACGACCATCAGGTGCAGAACAACACCGTGATCGTCCCCGGCGGGGCCGATGCGGCGGTGGTACGCCTGCGGCCCCAGGTGGGGGCCAAGGCGATGACGGCCGGGAACAAGGGCGTGGCCGCCACCACTGACTGCAACGCCCGCTACTGCTACCTCAACCCCTACGAGGGCGCCCGGGCTGCGGTGGCCGAAGCGGCCCGCAACCTCAGCTGCGTCGGTGCCGAACCCCTGGCGGTGACCGACAACCTCAACTTCGGTAGCCCCGAGAAGCCGGTCGGCTACTGGCAGCTGCACGAGGCCTGCCGCGGTCTGGCGGATGCCTGCCGGGAGTTCGCCACCCCGGTCACCGGCGGTAACGTCTCCCTCTACAACGAAACCCTGGACAGCTCCGGTAATCCCCAGCCGATCTGGCCGACGCCCGTGGTCGGCATGGTCGGGGTGGTCGACAACCTGGATCGCACTGTCGGTCAGGGTTTCCGCAACGCCGGGGATGTGATCTACCTGCTCGGTCAGCGGCCGGAAACCGAGAATGCCAGCGTCAGCCTCGGTGGCAGTGAGTACCTGGCCCGCCTCCACGGCACCATTGCCGGTCAGCCACCGGTGGTGGATGGCGATCTCGAGAAGGCTGTGCAGGCAGCGGTGCGTCAGGGCATCGCCGAGGGCTGGGTCACTGCGGCCCACGACAGCAGTGAGGGCGGTCTGGCGATCGCCCTGGCCGAGGCCTGCATTGCCGGGGAGCAGGGCGCCAGCATTGACCTGGGCCTGTCCTACCGCAAGCGCGATCGCCTGTTCGGGCGCCTGCGCACGCTGCTTGGTCAGCCCAGCGGTCTGCCCCGGGAGGACCTGCTGCTGTTCGGGGAGGGTGGGGCCCGCATCCTCTGTGCCGTCGATCCCGCTAAGGCCGAGGTGTTCGAGGCCTGCCTGAAGCTGCGCCTGGGTCAGTCCTGGCGACGCATCGGCACGGTCGGTGGTGAGGAACTGCGGATCTCTGCGGGCGGCGATCGCGAACTTATCGCCGTTAGACTCGAAGAGATGCGCGATCGTTGGGCCAACGCCATCGAGCGTCGCCTGGCTTTGTAGTCCCGGTCACGGTCAGCGTTAAATAATTGTTAAATTGGCAGGATTGCGCCGCCGTAACCCTGCCGCAACCATCCCCCAGGAGCTGTCGTCGATGATGCCGAATCTTCCGCTGGCTGCCGATCCGGAGTTTCATCGGATGCCCGAGCGGCCGGACAAACCGGAGGAGGCCTGCGGCGTCTTCGGCATTCACGCTCCCGATGAGGACGTGGCCAAACTCACCTATTTCGGCATCTACGCCCTGCAGCACCGGGGGCAGGAGTCCGCCGGGATTGCCGTATTCAACGGCGATCAGGTCACCTGCCACAAGGACATGGGTCTGGTGTCCCAGGTCTTCGACCCCGAGGTGCTCGGGCAGATGCCCGGCCACACCGCCATCGGTCACACCCGCTACTCCACCACCGGCTCCAGCCGGGTGGCCAACGCCCAGCCGGCGGTGTTCGACAGCCGTTTAGGGCCGGTCGCTCTCGCGCACAATGGCAATCTGGTCAACACCTACAAGCTGCGCCAGGAACTGCTGGCCCGCAACGCCGATCTGAACACCACCACCGATTCGGAGCTGGTCGCCTACGCGATTGCCGAAGCGGTGAACGATGGCCTCGACTGGAAGGAGGCCGTGGTCAGTGCCTGCCGTCGGGCCGAAGGTGCCTTCAGCCTCTGCATTGCCACCCCCGTTGGTCTGTTTGTCACCCGAGACCCCAACGGGGTGCGCCCGCTGGTGCTGGGCACGATCGAGAGCCAGGGGCAGACCCGCTACGTCGCCGCCTCCGAGACCTGCGGTCTCGACATCATTGGCGCCACCTACGTGCGCGACATCCGCCCCGGCGAACTGGCGCTGATCACCGATGGCGGCCTCGAGAGCTGGGACTGGGTGGAGGCCCCGGCGCCGAAGCTCTGTGTCTTCGAGATGATCTACTTCGCCCGCCCGGACAGCCTGTTCCACGGCGAAAGTCTCTACAGCTACCGCCGCCGCATCGGCCGCCAGCTGGCCAAGGAATCCCTGGTGGAGGCGGATCTGGTGATCGGCGTGCCCGATTCCGGGATCCCCGCTGCCATCGGTTTCTCCGAAGCCTCCGGGATTCCCTACGCCGAAGGCCTGATCAAGAACCGCTACGTCGGTCGTACCTTCATCCAGCCGACCCAGAGCATGCGCGAAGCGGGCATCCGCATGAAGCTCAACCCGCTCAAGGATGTGCTGGCGGGGCAGCGGGTGATCATCATCGACGACTCGATCGTCCGGGGTACCACCAGCCGTAAGCTGGTCACCGCCCTGCGCGAGGCGGGGGCCAAGGAGGTGCACATGCGCATCTCCTCGCCGCCGGTGACCCACCCCTGCTTCTACGGCATCGACACCGACAGCCAAGACCAGCTGATCGCAGCTACCCGCTCGGTGGATGAGGTGGCGGCCCACATCGGTGTCGACAGCCTCGCCTACCTGAGCGAACTGGGCATGCTCGAAGCCACCCGGGAGAATGTCGGCCACTTCTGCACTGCCTGCTTCAACGGCAACTACCCGATTGCCATCCCCGATGAGATCAAGGGCTCGAAGCTGCTTCTGGAGAAGGCTGCCAGCCACTAAGTCTGGACCTGATTACAGTCAGTTTTACGCCAGCGCGCCGGTCACTCCGGCGCGTTTTGCGTTCTGTTGCAACCCTGGTCACCAGGTATGGACGGTGCTACAACTGGCACAAGTGCTTTGGGGACGGGCAGATGACCCGCGGCGTGCAATTCGGTGGACTGGCCCTGCTGCTGGGGCTGATGGCAGGTGTCGTGCCCGTCCGGGCCAGCCAGCCCCCGGCGTCGGTCGGTACGGCCCGTCAGCTGCAGTTCGAGGCCCGGCATCCTCTGGCGGATGATCCCCAGCGGACCCGGGCGGTGATGGATGCCGTGGCGCTGCGGGTGCAGGCCGAGCCAAAGGCCCCCAGCATCGTCCCTGCGCAGCTGGAGTCTCTGGTGGAGCTGGCCCAGAAGGTGAAGCTGGAGATCGACAACACCCCCAACCTGCAGAAATATTCGGTCGGCGTGCAGCTGCTGCGCTACTGAATCGGGGCGGGGCGTTCCTGGAGCCAGAGCCAGCTGATCCGGTTCAGGCCCAGGCCCAGCCCGAACAGCACCGCCATCAGGAACACCTGGAGCCAGTACAGGGACTGGACGGCCTGCCGGACCACCAGATCGGCGATCAGGTGAGCCAGATTCATCACCGAGTAGAGAATCGTCACCCAGTAGTGGCCACGGCGGAAGGCCCGGCCCGGATGGAAGCTGGTGGCGACGATCGCCAGCATCGGCAGCAGAAAGAAGATCTGCATCCCCCAGAAGACCTGCCCCAGTTGCGCATCACTCAGGGCTTTCTCGATGACCACCGGGCGGCCGTGGAACAGGGGCATCAGGCCCAGTAGCGTATGGAACAGGGTGCCCAGCAGGAAGCTGGTCCAGAAGGCGATGATCTGCAGGGGGCGATCGCGACGCATGACAGGACTCCCATCGGGCTCTGCCCTCAGCCTGGAATCGGGATCGGGCCGCTGCCGCGACTCTACAGCTTCTTTTTCAGTTCGTTCAGCTCGTCCTCCAGTTCCCAGCGCCGGAAGCTCTGCTCGAGCGGGTCGTTGGGGTCACTACCGGGACCGGGGCTACTCCAGCCCGGTGTCGCTGCCGCCGTTGTGGCTTTGGCCTGGGCCGCCCGCTCCGCCACATCCTTCCGCCGGGCCTGCACCTGCCGGAACAGCTCCCGGCTCTGGTCTGCCTGCTGGCGTACGGCACTCATCTGGCCCCAGAGCTGATTGCCCTGGCGCAGCAGGGCCGCCTCCCGGGCAGCGGCCGGTTCCGCCAGATCCTCGCGTCCCTTGCTGCGGGCCTTGGCCACCCGGCCATGCCAGAGCTGCACCTCCTGGGCGGTTTCCAGGATGCGGCTCTGGAGGTCCTTCTCCTGGTGCTGCAGCCGCGCCAGCAGTTGCAGCGTCTCCTCCTCCTGCTCCCGCAGCTGTTCCTCAAGGGCCTGCAGCTCCAGATGGGGGTTGGCCCGCAGGTATTCTTCCAACCGCTCCTCCAGGAAGCGGTTGATGTCGTCGAACAGGCTGGCCATCTAGACCTCGTCGTCGGGATAGGCCTGCTGGTAGGCGGGCATCTCGTCGAGGTCGATCAGCGGCTTCAGGTTCTCCTGGCGGGCCAGGAGAACCCGCTGGGCCAGACGGGCGGCATCCCCGGCGCTCATCTCGCTGTCGACCACCTGGTCAAAGAAGCGGCGGTAGATCCCGGAGATCTCGCTGTAGAGCCGGAATCGCAGGTCCTGGGTGGCAGCGGTCATGGGGCGCTCCTAGTCGATGCTGATCTTGGTCGGGCCACTGCTGCTGGCGGCGGTGGCGGGAGCCGGAGCACCCTGACGCCAGGTGCGATAGATGCCGTCGCGCCACTCGAAGAAGCGGGCGAATTCCGGATTGTCGGCGATGCCGGGGATGCCGCGGCCGCGCAGATCAACTGGGCAGTCGAAGATGTGCTGGCTGGGGAAGCGGATGAACAGGCTCAGGGCGGCCACCGTCAGGTCCGCCAGGGTGGGCTGGTTGCCCAGCAGGTAGGCCTGACCCTCCAGACGGGTGCTGAGGGACCGCAGGTTGCGCTCCAGGTCGCGCTTCGCCTCATGCACCTTGTCGGGACCCAGGCCAACGCCGACACCCAGCAGGCCGAGGGCATCGCCGGGGATGGCGCCAATCAGGCCCTTGAGGGGGGTGGGGGTCTGCTCCGGCAGCAGGGCGGTGCGCAGGCCGGGGTCGCTGCCGATGGAGCCGAGGAAGGCGGTGCGCGCCTGCTTCACCAGGGCGTTGTCAGCCCAGTCCTCGAGCAGTTCCACCAGGGCTCGCTGCTGAGCGTCCTGGGGCAGCAGGGGCGTCTCGGGGAACTTCTCCTCCAGGTAGAGGGCGATCGCCGTCGAGTCATGGATGATTTCGTCGCCGTCGCGCAGCACCGGCACCTGACGCTGGCCGGAGAGGCGGTAGAGATCGATCTGGCCGATTCCGGGGGTGACTTCGACCTTGCGGTATTCCAGGCCCTTGAAGTCGAGAATCAGACGGACCTTCTCGCAGTAGGGAGAGAGTTCGAACTGATGCAGTTCCAGCATGGGGGCGGGCGCTCGTGCTCAACAGAGGACACTGACAGGGTAACCGGATACTGCCCGCCGCCGATGCTGCACCTAGAATGGGTGAGGTCGCCGGCCCCTGCCCATGAACGCCTTTTTCGAGAACGTCTTCCGCTACCCGCGGTACTTCATCACCTTCGTGCTGGGGATCTTCTATTCGATCTACCAGTGGCTGCGTCCGAAAGTCCGCAATCGTCTGGCGGCCGTCGCCCTGTTCGGGTTTTTCGCCTCCACCTTCGCCTTCGTCACCTTCACCCTGCGGCTGATGACCGGTCAGGTGAGCGGCTGATCGCCCCGACTGCTGCATTGAGACCCTAGGGAGAACGCAACTATGGCTACCGGTCGTCGTGTGGAACGGGTGTCGTCACTGATCCGCCGGGAGGTCAGTCAGCTGCTGATGGGCGGCATCAAGGATGATCGTGTCGGCGCGGGCATGGTCAGTGTCACCGAAGTCGAGGTGGCTGGTGACCTGCAGCACTGCAAGATCTTCGTCAGCATCTATGGCGATGAGGAGGCCCGGGCTTCGACGATGGAAGGGTTGCGCTCGGCTACGCCCTACGTGCGCAGCGAACTGGGCAAGCGCATCCGTCTGCGCCGGACCCCGGAGGTGATCTTCCTCGAAGACAAGGGGCTGGAGCGGGGCTCCCGCATCCTGACGCTGATCAATCAGCTCAGCCGCGAGCGGGACGAGAAGGGCCTGACCTCCGAGGACGAGACCCCCGGCGCCGAGGACTGAGCCTTGTACCGACCGCTGTTGCCGGACCCGGGCGAGCTGACGCTGCGGCAGCAGCTGGCGCAGTTTCTGGTGGTGCGGGCCAGCGGCGCCTGGTTCGACAGCCAGATCCGCTATCCCCAGTACGAAGCCCCCAACGCCACCCTGCACCGCTGGATTGCTGACCTGGGAGTGGGCGGGGTGATTCTGCTCGGTGGCAGCGCCGCGGAACTGGCTCTGCGCACCCGTCAGCTCCAGGACTGGGCCGAGGTGCCGCTGCTGCTGGCGGCGGACATCGAGGAGGGGGTGGGCCAGCGCTTTGCCGGGGCGACGCGGATGCCGCCGCCGCTGGCTCTGGGGGCCATCCATACCTGTGAGCCCGAGCGGGCGATCGCCCTGGCCCAGTCCTTTGGGGAACAGACCGCTCGGGAAGCGGTAGCGGTCGGCCTGAACTGGGTGCTGGCGCCGGTCTGCGACGTCAACAACAATCCGCGCAATCCGGTGATCAACGTACGGGCCTTCGGGGAGGACCCGGCGACGGTGGCGGCTCTGGCCTCGGCCTTCATCGGCGGCACCCGGGCTCACCCGGTGCTGACCAGTGCCAAGCATTTCCCCGGCCACGGTGACACCGCCGTGGATTCCCATCTGGATCTGCCGGTGCTGCCCCACGACCGGGCTCGGCTGGAGCAGATCGAACTGGCGCCGTTCCGGGCGGCGATCGCCGCCGGGGGGGACAGCATCATGACGGCCCACCTGTTGCTGCCGGAACTGGATGCCGATTATCCGGCGACCCTCTCGCCCGCGATTCTCACGGATCTGCTGCGGCAGGACCTGGGTTATGAGGGGCTGATTGTCACCGATGCCCTGGTGATGCAGGCGATCGCCGCCCGCTACGGAGCAGCCGAGGCGGCGGTGCTGGCCTTCGAGGCTGGGGCTGACATTCTGCTGATGCCCGCTGACCCGGAGGCGGCGCTCGATGCCCTGGAGGAAGCGGTGCTCAGTGGCCGGATTGCTGAGTCGCGGCTGGCGGCGTCCCTGGGGCGGATCTGGCAGGCGAAGCAACGGGTGACCGGCGCCAGCTTCGATGGCCCGGGCCATGCCTGGGAGAGCAGCCCGCCCGACCTGCCGAGTCAGCTGGCGGCCGTGAACCGACCCTCAGACCGGCAGCTTAGTCGCGAGGTGCTGACGTACTCGATGGACCGCCACCAGGCGGCGGTACTGACTGGCACCGGCGTGAACTGGGTGCTGGTGGATGACTGGCTGCTAGCGGACTACCTGGGGGTGAACGCCCCGGCGCTGACGATTCCGCCGTCCCACGGCTGGCGGACCCTGCGGGGCGATCGCCAGGGTCTACCCCTTATCCTGCCTTCGGAGCCGACACTGCTGCAGCTGTTCGTGCGCGGTAATCCGTTCCGGGGTGGTGGTGGTCTGAGCGAGTGGGCGATCGCCCAGGTGCGCGCCTTGCTCTCCAGTGGCTGCCTGCGCGGGCTGGTGATTTACGGCAGTCCCTACCTCTGGCAGCAGCTGCGAACGGAATTACCCGAAGACGTTCCGGGCTGGTTCAGCTACGGCCAGTTTTCCGAGGCCCAGGCGCTGGTGATGGCCGAGGCCTTCGGGACCGGGCGGATGGGCTCCGGTGAATTCACAACCTGAGCTGTGTTTTGCATTTAGCCCAGATTGTGATTACCGGAAAGGGGCCTGAGTGCCAGGAAAAGGTAGTCATTAACGATCAGGAAAAGTTCATAGACTCAGTGTTAAATAAACCCTCTGGTGCAGGTATAAATTCAAATAATTTTGATTATTCGAGTGATTTAAAGGCTTAATTCCCTAGCGCCTTAAGGTTGGTTGTTCTGCAGATCTGCGAGAGGCTGATTCATCTATTTTTTGAGGCTTGAAATCCTTGTTGGGGTTGTATTGGGAGGGCAAATGTAATGTGCCGAAATGTGCTTTGGCTGTTTTGATGGCTTGACTTAGATGGTGGAATTTCGTGCGCTCAGTGAAGCGTTTGGGGTAACATGCCGATGACGTTGAATAACAGCCTATCGTTCAAGGTTCTGTTGAACGTTGCATGAAGGTCGAGGCTCCTGACTCCTGATGATGTCTGCAGTGATACGGAATCCTGCTTCTCAGAAGGGTTAACGATGTCAGAGGACCTGGTTGTAGAATGAAGGTCTCCACTGTGGGTTGGCCGCAAAAGGTGGGCTTGAACAAAATTTCCGCACGGTCACAGAAGGCTTAATTCGGATGATGAGTTCTCCCAAGCTCCCAGAGCACAACACGAATTCTGCGGATCACGATCCGCCACCGAAGCGCAGTTCCCGGGCCAACGCCCTGGTAATCGGACTGGGGGGCGGATTGCTGCTGGCGGCGCTTGGGGTGGTGATCCATGTGCTCACCACCCGGGCGCGGGATGCGGTGGTGAATGCCGATTTCATTGACTTGTCCACCCCAATCAGCGGCACGCTGGTGGAACTGAAAGTCGACGCCGGTAGCCCTGTTCAGGAGGGTGAACGGCTGGCCCGGGTGCAGAACCCCCAGGCTAGCGACGCTGATGTCAGGCAACTGCGCACGGCGCTCACCACCGCCGAAGCCAGGTTGGAGCAGGTGGAGCGGGAGCTTGACCTGCTGAAGCAATTGTCGGGGGAGTTCAGGCGGGATGCGGGTGATCAGCGGCGGCTGGAGACGGCTCGCAGCAACCATGAACTCGATCAGCTGCGTGCCGATCTGGCCCGCGAACGCCAGGAGCTGGCCTTCAGCGAACGCGATGTGAAGCGGCAGGAGGATCTCTACCGGGCTGGTGCGGTGGCCGAAAATGTGGTGGACCGTGCACGCACGGCCCTGGCCAAGAACCGCGACCAGTTGCGAGCCATTGAGGCCCGGATCCGGGCTCAGGGCAACCGGGTCCAGGCGGCTGACCGCAACCTCAACCTGGACCGCACCCGAGGTGGTACCGATCCCCTGCCTCGACTGCAGGAATCACGGTTGCGACTGGCGCAGCTGGAGGGAGAGCGTGCTGCCGTTCAGCGTCGAGTGAAGGGGTTGGAGGCACAGCTCGCAACGGCTGAAACCCTCTTCCAGAAGAACAGCAATGCATGGATCGAGGCGCCGGTCTCGGCTGTGGTGTGGCGGGCCCAGGCCCGCACCGGTGATAGTCTTCGCGCCCAGCAGCCGGTGCTGCGGCTGGTGAAATGTACGAGCCGTTGGGTGACTACCTACGTCTCAGAGAGCGACCTCAAGCGGTTGCGGATCGGCAGCCGCGCCCGCATCGACCTGATTGGCGAAGATCTGGATCTGAGTGGGCGGGTGGACCTGATTCGCTCCGGGGTGGGACGACTCTCCGGTGACAACGATGAACCAGTACCGCTGCCGATCAATCTGCCCCGTGAAAGCCAGGTGCGGGTGCGGATCGACAGCAACGTGCCGGCACCCCCCGAGAAACTCTGCTTCGTGGGTTATTCAGCCCGGGTGATCTTCCGGTGAGCGGCAACCGCCACCGGGTCAGCCCAGCCGCCTGGGGATTCCTGGTCGTAGCCGCAGCCCTGCTTCTGGGCTCCCTGGTGCTGGCTACCTCCGATCTGGGCTGGCTGTCAGGCGAGCAGCTCAACCCACTCAGTCTGCGGGTCTTGCCGAGTCAGTTCCAGGTTTCCGACCTATGGCGTGACGCCATTCCCCCTGTGGTGATCGCAGGCATTGCGGCAGCCTCCACCCTCTGGTTACCTCGGCGGCCCTGGAGCTATGCCCTGGTTGAGCTGGTGCTGGTGGGGGTGGCCCTGCGCTACTTCCTCTGGCGCGCCACCACGCTCAACACCGCCCATCCGCTCAGCCTGGTGTGCAGCGGCCTGGTCTTTGGGACCGAGCTGCTGTATCTGCTCACCACCGGGCTGCAGCTGCTGCCGGCCCTGCGCTTCGACCCCGGCCTGCGCAGCCGTCAGGCGGATCAGCTTGAGCCATGGGTGCAGGAGCACCAACCGAGCGTGGACGTGTGGATCCCGACCTACAACGAACCGGAGCGGCTGGTGCGGCGGGCGATTCTCCCCTGCCGTAACCTTCGTT
>CAWUMD010000075.1:0-10780 GCA_963923365.1 uncultured bacterium | reverse complement strand
GGGCGACCCCGAGGGCGATCGCCAGCAGCAGGGTCGTCAGCCCCAGGGGGTAGCCGAACTGGGGCAGCAGCTTGCTGAGGAAGAACATGACCTAGGCGGGAACAGCCGCCTTGATTGCGCAGATCCGCTCGATCACCGCTTCTACCACCTTGTCCGGGGTGGAGGCGCCGGAGGTGACGCCGATGGTCAGGGGGCCGTCCGGCAGCCACTGATCGATGATTTCGAGGTCCCTGCCCAGGGGCTTGTGCTCGACCCGGTTGCCAGGACCGATGCGCTCCTCCGAGTCGATGTGGAAGGAAGGGATGTGCCGCTCGACGGCGATCTCCTGCAGGTGGGTGGTGTTGGAGGAGTTGTAGCCGCCGATTACCACCATCAGGTCCAGGGGTTCGTCCACCAGCTGGAACATTGCGTCCTGGCGCTCCTGAGTGGCATCGCAGATCGTGTTGAACGACAGGAAGTGCTGGTTCAGGTTCTGGGGCCCGAACTTCTGCATCATCGTCCGCTCGAACAGCTTGCCGATCTCCTCGGTCTCGCTCTTGAGCATGGTGGTCTGGTTGGCGACGCCGAGGCGATCGAGGTCGGTGTCAGGATCGAAGCCCGCCGAGCAGGCCTTGCCGAAGCGCTGCATGAACTCGGTGCGATCGCCGCCCTTGAGGATGTAGTCGCAGACGTACTGCGCCTGCTCCAGGTTGAGCACCACCAGGTACTTGTCGGCGAAGGAGCTGGTGGCGATCGTCTCCTCGTGGTTGTACTTGCCGTGGATGATCGAGGTGAAGTCGACCCGCTTGTGCTTCTCGACGGTGTTCCAGACCTTGGACACCCAGGGGCAGGTGGTATCGACGATGTTGCAGCCGCGGTCGTTGAGTAGCTGCATCTCCTGAACGCTGGCGCCGAAGGCGGGCAGGATCACCACGTCACCGGAGCCGACCACGGAGAAGTTCTTCTCCCCGTTCTCCACCTCGATGAAGCCGACGTTCATGTCCCGCAGGTGCTGGTTGACCGAGGGGTTATGGATGATTTCGTTGGTGATCCAGATCTTCTCGCTGGGGAAATGGCGGCGGGTCTCGTAGGCCATGGCCACGGCCCGTTCCACGCCCCAGCAGAAGCCGAAGGCCTCGGCCAGGCGAATGGTGACGTCGCCCCGCTGCAGGCGGTAGCCGTTGGCGCGGATTTCCTGGATCAGGTCGCTCTGGTAGGCGGAATCAAGCTCACCCGAGACTTCCTCGGCCCGGCCGAAGCCCTTGCGGTTGTAGCGGTCGGAGTGGTGGAGCGAGCGTTTGAAGGCCTTGGTGTCCATGGAAGATCCGGCGCGCGGCGACGGTCTGATCATAACGGCCCGCTCTGGGCGGGGCCGGACAGGAAAACGGGGTCTGACGCGATCGCCAGACCCCGCAGCGGGTAGACAACAGCTCCCGGGGGAGCGAGGGTAAGTCGGCGGAACTCTAGCGTTCCTTGCCGTAGGCATCTTCGCCGTGGAGGGCGAAGTCGAGACCCTTGAGCTCCTGCTCATCGGTGGCACGGACGCGCATCACGGACTTGAGCAGCGTCCAGATCACGAAGGTGGCAATCCCGACGTAGAGATAGGTGACCAGCACCGCCTGGATCTGAGCCCAGGTCATGGCCAGGGGGCCATTGGCGATCACTTTGAACTGGGTGGGGAAGGCCTTTTCCACCAGGAAGCTCTGTTGGGCGAAGACCCCGGTGAGGATGGCACCGACGGTGCCGCCGACCCCGTGAACGCCGAAGGCATCCAGAGAGTCGTCGAGGTTGATCCGGCCCTTCACTTTGGTGACGAACAGGAAGCAGACCAGGGCGGTGATGGCACCGATAGGCAGCGATGCCCAGACGGGGACGAAACCGGCGGAGGGAGTGATGCCTACCAGACCGGCAACGGCACCGGTGGCGGCACCGACGGCGGTGGGCTTGCCGATTTCAATCTGCTCAAGCAGCAGCCAGGTGAGCATGGCGGCGGCAGCAGCAGTATTGGTGGTGATGAACGAAAGACCGGCACCCTGGGCGGCGAAGTAGCTGGCGCCGTTAAAGCCGAACCAGCCGAACCAGAGCAGACCGGCCCCCAGCAGGATGAAGGGAACGTTGTGGGGCGGCGAGACGCGGTTGGGGAAGGTGCGGCGGGGACCAATCATGGCCACCGACACCAGTGCGCCAACCCCGGAGGCGATGTGGACGACCGTGCCACCGGCGAAGTCGAGAGCGCCAATTTGGGCGTAGATCAGACCATTGCCACCCCAGACCATGTGGGCCATGGGGATGTAGACGAAGGTCGACCAGAGCAGGCCGAACCAGAACCATGCCTTGAAGTTGACCCGTTCCACCAGGGCCCCGGAGATCAGGGCGGGGGTGATGATCGCGAACATGCCCTGGAACAGCGCAAAGCTGGAGGCGGACATGCCGGAGATCAGAAATTCGTCGCCGGCCCAGACCGGATCGATGCCGAACTGGCCACCGACGCCGTTCATGAACAGGTTTTTGAAGCCGCCGATGAAGGGGCTGCCGAGGCTGGTGTCGAAGGCCAGGCTGTAGCCGTAGACCACCCAGGTGACACCGACGAGCCCCATCATCAGGAAGCTCATCATCATGATGTTGAGAACGTTCTTCGCCCGGCCGAAACCGCCGTAGAAGAAGGCCAGACCGGGGGTCATCAGCAGCACCATGGCCGAGCCGATGAGCATCAGAAGGGTGTCGGCGCCCGACTTGACTGCCGTGACGTTGACGGTGACTTCCTCAAGCGTCAGCTTGGGAGCATCCGCGGCCAGCGCCGGGTTCGCCATCAGCAGGCCACCCGCACCGGCCAACGCGGCAGCCAGGCCCAGGGTTCGCCATTGTTTGTCGAACATGTCCTGAGAAATCCTGAGAATGCGAAGGTTCGAAGACCTCACAACTCTGGCCGGGTTGCCCGATGGCAGATGTAGCTGTTGATACGGATTTCCGATTTCCGACAGGAACTGATCCAGACCTGTCGGATAAAGGGGGATCACAGGGGTACTTAGGTCTCAGCCCCTGCAGGATTTCCTGGACTTTCAGCTGACAGGAATAGACCTGGGTGTGCGCGCCTGAACCGTCAATGACCGGGCATCTGATCGAGATACTGACGATAACCGAGCTGATCGAGTTTTTCCTGTTTGCCGCTCACCATCTGCCGTAGCTCCTCTTGGTAGCTGAGCATGGCCGCCAGCAGAGCTGGGTCCTGGGCCCCGAGGATGCGGATTGCCAGCAGCCCGGCGTTGGCGGCGTTGCCGATGGCGACGGTGGCCACCGGAATCCCCGCTGGCATCTGAACGATGGAATAGAGGGAATCGACCCCCTGCAGCGTGCGGGTCTGCACCGGCACGCCGATCACCGGCAGGGGGGTGAGCGAGGCGACCATGCCCGGCAGGTGGGCGGCACCCCCGGCCCCGGCGATGATTACCTGGATGCCGCGCTCGTGTGCGCTGCGGGCGTAGTCCACCATCCGGTCCGGGGTGCGGTGGGCGGAAACGATCTCCACTTCGCAGGGCACCTGAAAGCGATCGCAGATCTCGATCGCCGCCTTCATGGTCGGCAGGTCCGAGTCGCTGCCCATGATGATGCCGATGCGGGGAGAGGTCATAGCCGGGGTCCGTGCAACAGTTCCGATCCTAGGAGATGGTGGGGTCGCGCCCCTACACTGGGCGGGGTCGTCGTTCCCTTGCTGTCATGTCCGCTGCGGTGCTCACGGTTCGTCTGCCCGGCTGCCCGGGGGCCTATCGCCTGACGGCGGATGGGGCGGGCCGGATCGCGGCGATCGCCCCCTGCGACGACTCCCCCTCGGGCTGGCTGTCTCCGGCGGGCATCGACCTGCAGATCAATGGCGGGCTGGGGCTGGCTTTCCCGGACCTGCAGCCCGGTGATGAACCGAAGCTGGCGGCCATCGGCGACTGGCTCTGGCAGCAGGGGGTAGAGGGCTACCTGCCCACCCTGGTGACGGCCAGTCTGGTGGATGTCCGCCGCTCCCTGGCGGTGCTGGCGGCGTTTCAGGCCACGGATACAGCCCCGCAGCGGTCCCGGATCCTCGGGGTGCATCTCGAGGGCCCCTGTCTGGCGGCGCCGAAGCGGGGGGCCCACCCGGAGCAGCATCTGCAGCCCCTGACGGTGCCGCTGCTCGAGCAGCTGATCGGCCCCTACGCCGAGCTGGTGCGCATCGTTACCCTGGCACCGGAACTGGACCCGATGGAGGATGCGGTGCCCTGGCTGCGGCAGCGGGGCATCGTTGTCAGCCTCGGCCACAGTCTGGCGACCGAGGCCGAGGCCCGTGTGGCCTTCGCGTGCGGCGCGACCATGGTCACCCACGCTTTCAATGCCATGCCGCCGCTGCACCACCGGGAAACCGGACTGCTGGGGGCAGCGCTGACCACTCCGGGGGTGCGCTGCGGCGTGATCGCCGACGGGGAGCACATCGGCTGCACGATGCTCACTCTGCTGCTGCGGGCCGGTCAGGGGTGCGAGCATCTGTTTCTGGTCAGTGATGCCCTGGCGCCCCTGGGTCTACCGGATGGCCGCTACCCCTGGGACGAGCGGATAATGACCGTGACCAACGGCACCTGTCGGCTGGAGGACGGTACCCTTTCGGGCACGACCCGGCCGCTGCTGGATGGGTCGCTGAATCTGGCGAACTGGGGCATCTGTGACCCGGAGACGGCGATCGCCCTGGCGACGATCGCGCCGCGGCAGGCGATGGGCTGGGCGGCACCGACCCGGCCTGAGGATTACGTCTCACGCTCGCTCGGCGAGCTGCTGCACTGGACCTGGGACGGCAGCCGTCTGGCCTGGACCCGTGCAGGTCAGTGGGCGTGAGCGCCGTTGAGCAGAATCACCCCGGCGATCACCAGGGCAATGCCCACCACCAGTTGTAGGCTGAGGGGTTCCCGGAACAGCCAGACGCCGAGGATAGCTACGCCGACGGTGCCCACCCCGGACCAGATGGCGTAGCAGAGGCTGACGGGCAGGCTGCGCAGGGCCTGGCCCAGCAGCCAGAAGGCGGCGCCGTAGCCGATCACCACCAGGGCCGAGGGCAGCGCCCGACTGAACCCTTCGGAGAGCTTCAGGCTGGTGGTGGCCACCACCTCGCAGGCGATCGCCAGCCCGAGCAGCAGCAGCGGCGACATTACTCGTCGTTGAGAATCTGGGGCACCCGGAAGAAGTCGCCTTCCTGCTCGGGGGCGCAGCCCAGCAGCTCATCCCGGTTGGGTACAGGGCGGTGCTCGTCAGCGCGGACCACGTTGACGGTGTCCACGGGGCGGAAGGTGGGCTCGACGCCGCTGACGTCCAGTTCCGAGAGCTGCTCCACGTAGCCGAGGATGCTGTTGAGCTGGGTGGTGTAGAGCTGTTCCTCCTCGGGGGTGAGGGCCAGCCGGGCCAGGTGGGCGACTTTTTGAACCTGGGCGAGATCGATGGTCATGGGGGAGCAGCTTAGAAGTAGACGTCGATTTTGGCGCGACCGGTGGTCTTGAGCCAGTTCTGGGCTTCGATGTAGTTGTTGGGCGCCAGGCGGATAGCCCGGGTCCAGTAGTCGGCGGCGCGGTTGAACAGCTCGTCCGACTCGTCCTTGTTGCCCGCCTCCCGGGCCTTCTCGCCCTGGTGGTGGTAGATGACGGCGATGTTGTTCAGGGCCTGGGGCATCTTCGGATTCAGCTCCAGGGCCTGCTCGTAGTAGTCGATGGCCAGGGGGTGATCGCCGTTGCTGGTGTGCACCAGGGCGATGTTGTAGAGGATGAAGCTGCGGTCGATCGGGTCATCCTCCAGCTTCAGGGCTTCCAGATAGTTCTCCATCGCCTCGGCATACTCGCCATCGGCCTGGGCCGACATGCCGTCGCGGTAGTAGGCGAACGCTTCCTTCGACCGGCGATTGGTGGGCAGCATCTTCAGGATCATGTCCGCCATGACCGTGAAGGACTTATCGATGAAATTGTCGTTGCGCTGCGTTCTGGGCATCGGCGGCAGGCTCGGGCGCGGGTCGCTCTCCAGTTTATCCGCTCGGTTACGGGCCGCAGCGGCTGTCATTCCCGGCGGTGCTGACTATCCTCCAGGGAAACCCCCGGAGCTGCCATGACTGCTGCTGCCCCCCAGCCCCCGCCACCCCTGCTGCTCGATGTCGAGGGGATGAAGTGCGCCGGTTGTGCGGCGGCGGTGGAAAAGCGCCTGCGCCAGCAGCCGGGGGTCGCCAACGTGTCGGTCAGTCTGCTGCTGAAGCTGGCCCTGGTGGAGCCCGGGGAAACCACTCCTGCGGCGGATGCGCTGGCGGCCAGTGTCACGGCGATTGGCTTCGCCTGCCAGCCCCGGGATCCGGCAGCTCAGGCAGCGCCGTTGCCAGCTCCTGCGGACACCCCTGCCCGAGCCTGGGATCTGTCCCTGGCGGTGCTGCTGCTGGGCCTGTCCCTGGCAGGCCACAGCGAAGGGTTGGCGGTGACGCCCCTGGGCAGTCTGCCGGCCCATGCCCTGCTGGCCACCCTGGCTCTGGTGGGGCCGGGGCGATCGCTGCTGGTCAATGGCTGGCAGGGCCTGCGCCACGGGGCTCCCAACATGAACAGTCTGATCGGCCTGGGTACCGGCAGCGCCTATGTCGCCAGTCTGGTGGCCTGGGGGTTGCCGGGTCTGGGCTGGGACTGCTTCTTTGATGAACCGGTGATGCTGCTGGCGGTGGTGCTGCTGGGCCGCACCCTCGAGCAGCGGGCTGAGGATCGGGCCAGCCAGGCCCTGCGGGGGTTGCTGGAGCGTCTGCCGGACCAGGCGACGCTGGCGTTGCCACGCGAGGGCCAGCCGCCGGATCCAGATCAGCTGCGGTCGCGTCGTCGCATCGACAGCCGTCAGCTGCGGCCCGGTGATTGGGTGCTGGTGGCGGTGGGCGATCGCATCCCTGTCGATGGCGAGATCCTTGTGGGCCAGAGCGAACTGGACGAATCGATGCTCACCGGCGAATCCCTGCCGGTGCGGCGGGGGGTGGGCGAGTGGGTGCAGGCGGGGACGATCAACCTCGGCGATCGCCTGCTGCTGCGCACCGAGGCCAGTGGTGCCCGGACGCGGGTGGGTCGGATGGCGGCTCTGGTGGCGGAGGCCCAGCTGCGCAAGGCGCCGATCCAGACCCTGGCGGACCGGGTATCGGGCTGGTTCTGCTACGCCATTCTGGTGCTGGCGCTGGTCACCGGTGCTGCCTGGTGGTGGCTGGGGTTGGCCCCCGATCCTGCCTGGATGGTCAGTGCCCATCATGCCGGAGCGATGCCTGGTCCGGGCCTGTTCGCCCTGCAGCGGGCGATCGCCGTACTGGTGGTGGCCTGCCCCTGTGCCCTCGGGCTGGCGACCCCCACGGCTCTGCTGGTGGCCAGTGGCCGCGCCGCTGAGGCGGGCCTGCTGGTGCGGGGCGGTGATGTACTCGAACGCTGCGCCGCCGTGACGACGGTGGTCTTCGATAAGACCGGTACCCTCACCACTGGTCAGCTGCAGCCCGTTCACGGCTGGACTGCCGAGCATGTGAGCTCAGCCCAACTGCTCGAACCCCTGGCCGCGCTCACCGTCGATGATCGGCACCCGGTGGCCCGGGCCCTGGCGGCTCTGGCAACGGCAGACGCGGCTCCGGCGGTGGGCGATCGCCATCGCGAGCCCGGCTGCGGCGTTACAGTCCAGCTCGATGGTTGTACCTATCGGCTGGGTCGCGCCGATTGGCTGGCCGGGCAGGGGCTGCCCCTGCCTTCGACCTGGGAGGGAGAAGCCCACCGCTGGGCTGCCGAGGGCTCAACCCTGGTCTGGCTGGCGGACGATGGGCAGATCCTGGGGGGCTGGGCCCTGGCGGATCGGCTGCGGCCGGATGCAATCGCCACGCTCAGGGAGCTGAACTGCCAAGGTCTGGAGGTCTGGATGCTGACCGGGGATCAGCCGGGCACGGCCCAGGCGATCGCCACCCAGCTCGGTCTGCCCGCAGAGCGGGTGCTGGCGGCCCGGACGCCCGAGGCCAAGGCCGACTGGCTGGCCGCGCAGCAGCAGCAGGGTGCGCTGGTGGCGATGGTGGGTGATGGTCTCAACGACGCTCCGGCGCTGGTCGGCGCGGATGTCTCAATCAGTCTGCAGTCGGCCCAGGATCTGGCCCGGGAGGGCGCGGATGTACTGCTGCTCGCGGATCGCCTGGAGTTGCTGCCCCAGTTGTTCAGCCTGGCCCGGCACACCCTGGCCACCATCCGCCTGAATCTGGCCTGGGCCTTCAGCTATAACCTGGTGGCGCTGCCCCTGGCGGCGGGACTGCTGCTGCCTCTGACTGGTCGGACCCTGACCCCGACGACGGCGGCGGCCCTGATGGCGGGCAGCTCTCTGGCGGTGGTGCTCAACTCCCTGCGCCTGCGGCTTACTCCGTCCGGGCCAGCTCGACCAGGGTCAGTTCCTCATCCTGCTCCAGCGCCGCAGTAATCCGCTGGAACACCTGCCAGCAGTGGTTCTCAGCCTGCAGGGGTAGTTCCTCGTTCTTGCAGATGAACTGGACTGCGATCCGCTCGTCGGTGGCGGCGGTACGGTCCATCAGGACCTCCAGGCTCACCAGTTGGGCCAGGGCCGCTGCCCCACGGGGCCGCTCCCGGGCGATCAGGTAATCGCCGCGCTGTAGCAGCAGTTCCAGATCGCAGCTGTGAAGCAGACGGGTAATCCGTTCACCAATCCGGTCCGCTGAGGTGGCGAGCACGGTCGAACAGGCATATCGCGCCATGGTGCTCCGGAGGGGAGGAGTTGCTAGGTACATTGAACCCTAGCGTCTGGCAATCGCTATGTCCCGGTGCTGACACTGTCAATTTAGGAATCCATTACATTGAGTCCGACTTCCGGGCGGCTGATCACCTTTGAGGGTGTGGATGGCTGCGGCAAGACCACCCAACTGCAGCGACTGGCTGACTGGCTGCCGACCTCCGGTCTGCTGCGGCCGGGTCAGCACATCGACTGCACCCGGGAACCCGGCGACTCCGCCCTCGGTCAGCGGCTGCGGGAACTGCTGCTGACCACCGACTGGGGCGAGGAGCCCCTGGCCCCGATGGCGGAGCTGCTGCTCTACGCTGCCGACCGGGCCCAGCACGTGGCCGCCCGCCTGCGCCCCGGACTGGCTGCCGGGAACGTGATTCTCTGCGATCGCTACACCGACTCGACCCTGGCCTACCAGGGCTACGGGCGCGGGTTGGACAAAGCGGCGATCACCACCCTGGCCCAGCTGGCCACCGCCGGGCTGGAGCCCCACCTCACCCTCTGGCTGGATCTGCCGGTGGCGGTCTGCCGCGAGCGGGCCGCCGAGCGGGGGCGCCAGGACCGTATGGAAGCGGCCGGAGACAGCTTCTTCGAGCGGCTGCACCAGGGCTTCCGGGATCTGGCGGCGGCGCACCCCGAGCGCCTCGTCCGCATCGACGCCGACGGGGATGCGGAGGCAGTGGCGGCGCGGGTCCAGGCGGCTGTGCGGGAGCGTTGGTAGCTGATGGTCCCTGCCTTTGAGCCGCTGGTGGGTCAGGAGCAGGCGATCGCCCTGCTGACGGCGGCGATCGAGCGCCAGCGGGTGCCCCCGGCCTACCTGTTTGCGGGGCCCGATGGCATCGGTCGGGCCCTGGCAGCCCGATGCTTCATCGAGGCCCTGTTCTGCGCCGAGCAGCCCGCCCAGGCGGCGGTGATCCGCCAGAAGCTGACCCAGGGCAACCACCCGGATCTGCTCTGGGTCGAGCCCAGCTATCTGGTCAACGGGGTGGCAGTGCCCGCCAGCGAAGCCCGGCGCCAGGGGCAGGTGCGCAAGACCCCACCCCAGATCCGTCTGGAGCAGGTGCGCGAGATTGGCCGTTTTCTGGCCCGCCCCAGCCTGGAGGCCGGGCGGGCAGTGGTGGTGCTCGAACAGGCGGAGACCATGGCTGAAGCCGCCGCCAACGGTCTGCTCAAGACCCTGGAGGAACCCGGGGCGGCAACGCTGATTCTGCTCGCCCCCGGTCCGGAGGCACTGTTGCCGACGCTGGTGTCCCGCTGTCAGCGGGTTCCCTTCCAGCGACTGGCCTCCGAGGCGATGGCTGAGGTTCTGGAACGCAGCGGCTACGGCGAAATCCTGCAGCAGCCATCGGTGCTGTCCCTGGCCCAGGGCTGTCCGGGTGCGGCGATCGCCCACTGGAACCGCCTCCAGAGCCTCGATCCCGGGCAGCTGCAGTCGCTCCTCACTCTGCCCACCAGCCTGGTGGAAGCGCTCCGCCTGGCCCGGGAAATCGACAAATCCCTGGAGCTGGAGGATCAGGTCTGGCTGCTGGATTACTGGCAGCAGCAGCTTTGGCAGTCCGGCCGGGTGGGGGCTGGCGGCCTCAAACGCCTGGAGGAGACCCGCCGTCAGCTGCTCGGGTTCGTGCAGCCACGGCTGGTCTGGGAAACGACGCTGATCGGCTTCCTGGAGGGCTGAGCTCAGGCCGAGGCCAGATCCTCGGCGGAGGCCGGTTCGGGGGTTTCGCTACTGCCGGGCAGTTCCAGGCAGTATCCGGCTCCGTAGACGGTCTTGATGTACTGCGGGTGGCGCGGATCCGGCTCCAGTTTGGTGCGCAGGTGCCGCACGTGGACGCGGATGGTTTCGATGTCGTCGTTGGGGTCGTAGCCCCAGACTTCCTTGAGGATTTCGCTGGGGGCCACGGTCTGGCCGTGGCGCTGCAGCAGGCAGTGCAGCAGCTCGAACTCCAGGTGGGTGAGCTTGACGCTGCGCTCGAACCAGACGGCCTCGAACCGCTCGGGAACTGTCTCTTATACACATCTGACGCTGCCGACGATA
>CAWUMD010000074.1:0-10827 GCA_963923365.1 uncultured bacterium | reverse complement strand
CCCTGCAGACCTCCAACTTCGGGCTCCGGGGGCAGGTACAGAACTGGCGCTTCCGGGCGGAACGCCTGGACCTGCTGGGCGATCAGTGGCAACTGGTGAATGGCCGCTTCACCAACGACCCCTTCTCCCCGGCTGGGACCCTGCTCTCCAGCCGTGCCGCGCAATCCCGGCAGGTGGACGCCGACAGTTCGGAACTGACCCTGGAGGGGAGTCGGGTCGGCCTCAGCAATGGTCTGAGTATTCCACTGCCGGACGTGCAGCGGGTCTCGGAACGCCAGATCCGCAACAACCTGTTCAACGTCGGCATCGACGGCCTGGACCGCAACGGCTTCTACATCGAACGGACCTTTGATGTCATTCAGAATGACGCGGTCACCTTCAGCCTGACGCCCCAGTTCCTGGTGCAGCGCACCATCGGCCTGCTCTCCGGTAGCAATGCCCTGGGCAGCGGGGTCTCGGTCAGCTCCTACAATCCCCTCGACTTCTTCGGCCTCGACACCAAGCTGGCCTTCCGGATCAGCCCTACCACCACCCTCAGCGGACTGCTGTCCCAGGCCTCCCTGGACCCGACGGTGTTCGATACCCAGACCCGGAGCATCGTCGACCTGACCCAGCAGATCGGCGACAGCCAGCTGCTGGCCAGCTACCGCTACCGTGAGCGGGTGTTCAACGGGTCACTGGGGATTCAGACCGTGCAGCAGAGCGTGGGGGTTCAGTTCCTGCGCAACGCCCAGCCACTCGGCGATACCGGCCTGCTCTTCGGGACCCAGGCCGGCTACCAGCAGTTCCTGGCCCAGTCGGACCAGGCCAATCTGATCAATCAGTTCAGCTTCGGCAACAACCTGGTGCTGGTGAACCGGGCCCTGTTATCCGGCAGCCTCGCCTACCCCATCCCCCTCTGGCGGGGTGAAGCGCTACCGGCGACGGCGGACGCAGGGCTGAAGTATGCCAGTACTCCGGTGGTGCCCCAGTTCAGCTTCACCCCCGGTCTGCAGGGCCAGCTGGGCTACTACAGCTCCGGGGAAACCCAGAACTTCTGGGGGTTCAGCGGCATCCTCGGCCTCACCCTGGGCAACTTCAGCCGCGACAGCTTCGACTACACCAACCTGTCAGTGGGCTACACCAAGGCCTTTGTCAGTGGCCTCTCGCCGCTGCTGTTCGACCGGATCGTCGACTCGGAGGTGGCGACCCTGAATCTGGAGCAGCAGATCTACGGCCCCTGGGTTGTCGGCTTCGGCGGCTCCCTCAACCTGATCACTGCCAATCCCTTCAACCTCACCGGCAGCCTGAATTACCGCCAGCGGGCCTACGATGTCAGCCTCAGCTACAACTTCTCCCAGCAGTTGGGGGTGCTCAGTATCCGCCTCAACGACTTCAACTGGTTCGGGCCCGGAGAACCGCTGGAACCGCAATCCTGATCACCACTATTTTCAGCAGGGTTTGCTAAATTACTCCGACAACGGCTCCAATCTCCCTCCCCCCGCATCACCCCATGGCCCTCAGCCGCTGGTCCAACCTGGAAGTTCAAGAAGTGGAAAGTCTGCTGCTGCAGTACTTCGAGATCCGTGATGTGATCGAGGCCCGACGTCAGGCCCAGGCCTGGATGCAGAGCTTCCCCAACAGCTGGGTGCGGCTGGCAACCCTCGAGGCCCTCTACCAGGGCCGCTACAAGGCCCGCTCGGTTGAGCAGATCCTCTGCCTCTGGCAGCGCCGGGGGCAGCCCGCCTGCCGCTACACACCGGACTTCGCCCGCCTGGTGGGCTCGGGCCCGGCGATTGTCGTCACGCCGACCCCGGTGGTGATTCCCCCCTTCCAGGCGGATGCCGAAGACAGTGAGCTGCTGAAACGGCTGCAGGCGGCGATCGCCGCCCAGACCTCAGCTGGAGGCACTGGTGTAGAAGCGCAGGGCGAAGCGCCAGAAGCGGTTGGCGAACCAGAGCAGGGCCAGGGCCAGGAGACCAGCCCCCAGAAGGCCACCCTGACCGCCGCGCTGCAGTAGCTGCTCCGCCGGAACCGTGGTCAGGAAGGCCACAGGCACAACGAAGGTGAAGAAGAAACGGAAGGCCGCCGGGTAGGCCCCGATCGGGTAGCGACCGGCTTCCACCAGCCCCCGCAGCACTTCCGTGACGTTGTAGATCTTCACGAACCAGATGCTGAGGGTGCCCATCACAAACCAGAGGCTGTAGAGAATCAGCCCGGCAAGCACCAGGGGTACGGCTCCGGCCAGGTAGTTGATCGGCCCCAGGCCCAGGTGCTGGCCACTCCAGCCAATCAGACCCAGACCCAGCACCACATCCGGTAGCCCCCAGGGAGAGCAGCTGCGCAGGGAAAGCCAGAACTGGCTGCTGATCGGCTTGAGCAGCACGAAGTCGAGGGTGCCCTGCTGCACCTGCTCGACGATGCGGTTCAGGTTGGGCACCAGCACCGTCGCCGAAAAGCCCTGGAGTAGGGTGAACACCCCCAGCAGCAGCAGCGCTTCGTTCCAGCTCCAGCCAGCGAAGCGGTAGTCGCCCCGGTAGAAGAGGGAGAGGGCGAAGAGACTGCCGAGCAGGTTGCCGCCGCTGCTCAGGGTCGCCAGCAGGAAGTTGATGCGATACTCCAGTTCAGCGGCGATCGCCGTGCTCCAGAACAGACTGAGAACTTTCAGGTAACGTCCCATGGCGGCTTCCGGCGGGCAGGCGCGGCTCGTGATCAGCCTCGGCGACCCCGCCGGGATCGGGCCGGAGGTGGTACTGCGAGCCCTGACGGACGAAACGCTTTTCCAGAATACCGAGCTCACCCTGGTGGGATGCGGGGCCAGTCTGCGGGCGACAGCAGACCGCCTGAGCCAGCAGGGCCTGCCCCACGTCGACCCGGAGCAGTTCCCGCTGGTGGACATTGCCGCGGAGGGTCCGCTTGCTCCGGGACAGGAGTCCGCCGTGGGAGGGGAGGCCAGCTTCCGGGCCCTGGAGGCGGCGATCGCCCGTTGTCTGGGTGGCGAGGCCGATGCCGTGGTTACCGCGCCGATTGCCAAGTCCGCCTGGAAAGCGGCCGGGCACCTCTACCCCGGCCAGACGGAACTGCTGGCGGAACGGGCGGGCTGCGATCGCTTCGGCATGCTGTTCGTGGCGCGATCGCCCCACAGCACCTGGGTGCTGCGGCTGCTGCTGGCTACTACCCACATTCCCCTGCGCCGGGTGCCGGAGGTGCTCTCAGCGGAGCTGATGGCCCGCAAGCTGGAGCTGCTGGCTACTCATCTGGAGCAGGGCGGTCTGAATCGGGCAGAGATTGCCATCCCCGGCCTCAACCCCCACAGTGGCGAACAGGGGCAGCTGGGCCAGGAGGAGCAGGACTGGCTGATTCCCTGGCTGGAACAGGAGCGGCGCCAGCGCCCGCATCTGACCCTGACGGGACCGGTGCCGCCGGACACGCTCTGGCTCACCCCCGCCCGCGCCTGGCAGCAGCCGGGGATCACCGCCCCGGATGCCTTCCTGGCGCTCTACCACGACCAGGGGCTGATCCCGGTGAAGATGCTGGCCTTCGACCGGGCCGTAAACTGCACCATCGGCCTGCCCTTCGTGCGCACCTCGCCGGACCACGGCACCGCCTTCGACATCGCCGGGAAGGGACTGGCCCGCCCCGATAGCATGGCCGCCGCCATCCGCGAGGCAGTGATTCAGGTGACTCAGCGGCGGGGTCGGGGCTGACAGCTGGGGCAGAAGTGGGCCGAACGACCCGCCAGCTTCAGGCGTTCAATCGGCGTCGCGCAGACCGGACAGGGCTGACCGGTGCGGTTGTAGACCCGGGCCTGACCGCCGTAGTTACCGTTCACCCCTTCCAGATCCCGGAAGTCACTGAAGGTGGTGCCCCCGGCGCCGATACTGGCCTCAAGCACCGCCACCACCGCCGTCCGCAGTGCCCGCACCTGGGTAGCCGTCAGCCGATCCGCCGCCAGGGTAGGGTGCAGCCCGGTCATGTGCAGCGACTCATCGGCGTAGATATTGCCCACCCCCGCCACCAGGGCCTGATCCAGCAGGGCCGTCTTGATCGGTCGACGGCTGCGGGCCAGGGCCTGTCGGAAGTAGCGCTCCGAGAAATCCGCCGAGAAGGGCTCTGGCCCCAGCTTGCGCAGGCCGGTCATCACTGTCTCGGGAGGCTGTCCCGGCGGCACCCACCAGAGCTGACCGAAGGTGCGCATGTCGATGAAGCGCAGCTCGCGATCGCCGCCGCAGAAGAGCCGCACGCGGGTGTGACGCTGCAGCGGCTGGTCCTGGGTCGTCCAGAGGAACTGACCGGTCATGCGCAGGTGCGCGCCCCACCAGCCTGCTGCCTCACCGTGGCGCTCCAGGCGACAGAGCAGGTATTTGCCCCGCCGCTGCCAGTCCACCAGAGTGCAGCCCGTCAGGGCAGTCAGAAACGCCTCGGGGTCTTCCGGGGCGGCAATGGTACGGGCCAGCAGTACTTCGCCACCACTCAGGGTCTGACCCAGGGTGGTCTGCGCCAGACCCCGGCGAACGGTTTCCACTTCCGGCAGTTCCGGCACCGCTGATCCCCAGATACACAGAAACCGGCACAGACTGGCTGCACCGGTTTCTGAGCATAGCCCCGCAGGCGCGGGGGCCGAAACTACTTGCCGACGACCGTCAGCTCGCCTTCGGCGAAGTTGTTGGTGTTGACACCACCGTCAGAACCGCTGTAGCCGTTGTAGTTCACCTTCTCGAAGCGAACGACAACGGGATACTTGATGCCGCTGGTATCGACGGAGGCGACGGTGCCGACCTCGTTGTACCAGTAGGATTCCTTGCGGAGAATCCGCACCTTGTCACCACGCTGGATAGCCATAGCTTGCGCTTCCTCTCTCGGTTGGTCGCAGGATGAAAGCATGTTGAGTTCTAGCGTACTGGAGGATCTCCGATGGCCAGAGGAAAACCCCTTTAAGTTTTGTGTCTCCAGACCCGGCAGCAGGCAACGGATAATGGAACCCCCCAACGGACGCACGCCCCCATGACCGAGTTGCTGAATTCGCCCCACGATCCCCTGGAGCAGGAACTGGCCCTGCCGGATCCCGAGGACGAGGCAGTTTCGGAGCTGGAGTTCCGGGAGCGGGTGGATCGGGCCTGGCTGGTCTGCGATCGCTTCGACCTGCAGACGGAAATCTGGCGCGGTCGCATCCTGCGGGCGGTACGGGACCGGGAGAAACAGGGCGGGGAAGGGCGGGGTACCGGCTTCCTCAACTGGCTGAAGGAGCGGGAGATCACCAAGAGCCGCGCCTACTCACTGATCGAACTGGCCAACAGCGCCGACACCCTGCTGGAGCAGGGGGTGCTGGAGGCGGAATCGGTGAACCGCTTCAGCAAGAGCGCCTTTCTGGAGACAGCCCAGGCAGCCCCGGAGGTGCAGCAGCTGGTCAGCGATGCCGCCAACGACGGTAAGCGGATCACCCGCCAGCAAGTGCGCCAGCTCACCGACGAATGGACAGCGGTGACCTCGGACCTGCTGCCCCTGGAGGTGCGCGAAAAGGCGGCAGAGAACCGGCTGCCGGTGCGGGCGATCGCCCCCCTGGTGCGCGAGTTCGAGAAACTGCCCGACGTCCACCGCGAGGCCCTGCAGGCGGAGGTAGCCGAGCAGCCGGACCTGACGACCATCAAGGAGTGCACGGCGACCGCCCGCTATCTGACCCGCTACCTGGAGGCCGCCCAGCAGGTGCGCAGCCTCGACCCGGAGGTGCTGGACCTGGAGCAGGCTCTGGAGGAGGCGATGCGCCTCGACTGTCTCAATCTGGCAGCGGATCTGGTCAACCAGGCCACCCAGATGGAGCAGGCCCTGACCAAGCTCTACACCAGCTGGCGTCGCCTCGGCAGCCTCAGCGAACGGCTCTGGCTGGAAAGTGGCAGCAGCACGCCTCACCTGCGCCAGCTGCTGTCCCAGATCCAAAGCCTCTCGGGGGAGCAGGTGGCCGTGCCCTTCGGCGATCTGGAGACGGGCCGGGTGATCCGGCTGCAGATGCTCCCAGACGAGGTCTGAGCCTCAGGGGCTCTTGGAGGGCTTGGTCGCAGGCTTGGTCTCGGTCGCAGAAGCCCCGGTCAGGGTCGGTGAGCCTGCCGCAGCTGGTTTGGCTCCTGTGGGCGTTGCTGCAGTCGCCGCCTTGGCGGTGGTGTCTTCCGGCAGCTTCTCACCCCCCTGGATCGGGAAGCCCCGCCCGAAGCACATGTTGCCGAAGCGCAGGCAGGAGAAGTCAGAGGTCTCCAGCCACTCCGGCTGGTAGAGCAGCCACTGCTTACTGCCGGGGTCGAACCACTGCCAGCCGCGGGCCTTCGTCCAGAGGAAATCGCTGGTGGCACCATAGCTCCACTTAATCTGTACCGCGTCCGCCTTCGGCCCTGGGGTGTTGTAGATGCTGCGGATCTCGCATTCGTAGGCGGTGTAGCTCTGGTCTGCCTGACGGACGTAGCAGCGGCTGACGGTGCGGGTCAGGTCCCGGGTCTGGGGCGTCGGGGTCGCCGCCGGAGTGGAGGCTGGTACAGCAGCAGGCTGGCCCGGAGTCTGGGCCGGGGTGGTCGGCGTAGCGGCGATCGCTACTCCCGGGATTGCAGACAGCAGGAAACCGGCCAGAGTGCCCAGGTGCCGTTGCCTCGCCATAGGATGCTCCGATACTTGGGTCCTATCTTGCCACCCCGTTCCAGAAGCGCATGAATCGTTATGAGACCATCTACGCCACCGTCCGCCGCATCCCGGCCGGGCGGGTCGCCACCTACGGCCAGATCGCTGCCCTGGCAGGGCTGCCGGGGCGAGCCCGACTGGTGGGCTACGCCCTGTTCCGGGTGGCCCCGGAGGCGGATGTGCCCTGGCAGCGGGTGGTGAATGCCCGCGGCGAAATCTCCATGTCTCCCCTGAGGCTGGGCAGCGACCATCTGCAGCGGGTGCTGCTGGAGGAGGAGGGGATCTGCTTCAGCGAGGGCGATCGCCTGGATCTGAAGCAGTACGGCTGGCAGCCCGAAGCGTCAGACTAGAGATTTGCGCCCACCGCTGCTGTGACCGATTCCCCCCGCCCCACCGAGTCCGCCCGTCAGATCGCCTACCGTAGCCTGCTGGCCGTGGCGGGAGGTGCCTACGCCGATGTCGCCCTGGACCGGATGCTGCGGCGATCGCAACTCTCCCCAGCAGACCGGCGACTGGCCACGGAGCTGGTCTACGGCTGTGTCCGGCGCCAGCGTAGCCTCGACGCCCTGATCGATCGCTTCGCCAGCCGCCCCGCCGGTCAGCAGGCACCGGAACTGCGCCTGCTGCTGCACCTGGGCCTCTATCAACTCTGCTGGCTGGACCAGATTCCCGATGCGGCGGCGGTGAACACGACGGTGGATCTGGCCAAGCAGAACCGCATGGCCGGTCTCGGCAGCTTCGTCAACGGTCTGCTGCGGCGGGTGGCCCGCGAGCCGGAGCGGCGATCGCTGCTGCCTGATGCTGCGGACCCGGTGCAGCGGCTGGGGGTGCGCTACAGCCTGCCGGATTGGATCGTTGCCCTCTGGCTGGAGCAGCTGGGCGAGGCTGAGGCGGAACGGCTCTGTGCCTGGTTCGAGCAGCCGCCCCACCTCGATCTGCGGGTGAACCCGCTGCAGAGCAGCCGCGAAGCCGTCCAGGCTGCTCTGGCGGAAGCCGGGGTCCGCAGTCGTCCCATCCCCCACTGCCCCCAGGGACTACGGCTGCTGGACTCGCCGGGCCGGATCGAGCTGCTGCCGGGCTACACCGAGGGCCACTGGTGTGTCCAGGACGCCAGCGCCCAGTTGGTGGCGCAACTGGTCAACCCCCAGCCCGGCGAGACGGTCATCGATGCCTGCGCTGCCCCGGGCGGCAAGACCACCCACCTGGCGGAACTGATGGGGGATCAGGGCCGCGTGCTGGCCTGCGATCGCACCGCTTCGCGCCTGCGCAAGGTGAACGACAATGCCCGGCGTCTGCAGCTGAACTGCATCGAGACCCAGGTGGCCGACAGCCGGGAGCTGGAGGGGCTGAACGCCAGCGCCGATGCCGTGCTGGTGGATGCACCCTGCTCGGGCCTGGGTACCCTGCACCGCCATGCCGATGCCCGCTGGCGCCAGCAGCCGGAGCAGGTGGAGAGCCTGGCCCAGCTGCAGGGGGAACTTCTGGATGCCGCCAGCACCTGGGTCCGACCCGGAGGACGACTGATCTACGCCACCTGCACCCTCCATCCCCAGGAAAACGAGGCAGTGGTGCAGAGATTTCTGGACCGTCATCCCGGCTGGCAGATCAGCGCACCTGACCCCGGCCGCGACCTGGCCACGCTGGCCCAACCGTCGGGCTGGGTCAAGGTCTGGCCTCAGCAGCTGGATAGCGATGGCTTTTTCATGGTCCAGCTGACAGCCCGGTGATCGCCCGCTACTGAGCTCGGGGCGCCGTCGGTTCCACCACAGGTGGAGCCGGAGCCGCCGGGGCAGGGGCCGTCAGCGGTGCCGGTGCCTGGGGCTCGGCCGGGGGAGCCGTCGGCTCAGCCATCGGAGCCCCGGAGACCGGAGGCTGACGAACCTCGGTCGAGGGCGCCGGGGTCGGCGTCGAGGCGCCACCCGCCCCGCCATTGGACGAGGCCGGATCCCGAGGTTCACTGGGATAGCTGTAGCCACCACTCTCCAGCCCGGATTCCTGCTGCACCGGCGAGCTGTCCTTGCGGGCCGACACCCGGCCCAGGGAGAGGCGCTGATCGGTGGCGCCGCTGGGGGTGCCCCGGCCGTAGTTGTAGCTGTAGGTGCCCTGGTCGATGCCCCCGAGATCGCCGGAGCGGATCGGCTGAGCCTTGAGGTAGGGCTTACGCTTCTGCAGGTCCGGCAGTTTGGGGAACGGCTGCGGCGGCAGGTCCTTGAGGATCTGGGACATGAAGCGGTACCAGACCTCAGCGGACTGGTAACTGCCCCCTCCGGTCGGGGTGAAGTCGTCGTAGCCCAGCCAGACCCCAGTCACGAGCTGGGGGATGATGCCGATGAACCAGAGATCGCGGGCCTTTTCGGAAGTGCCGGTCTTGCCCGCCACGGGCCGATCCGGCAGGGCCGCCGCCACACCGGTCCCCTCCCGGACCACGTTCTGCATCATCGACAGCACCAGGGCCGCCGAGTCGGGGTCCAACGCCTTGATCGGCTCGATCTGCCGGTCCTGGTACACCACCCTGCCGTGGTGATCGACGATCCGGGCCACAGGGTGGGGAGTCCAGTGCACACCGGCATTGGCCAGGGTGCCGTAGGCGCTGGTGATCTCGAGCAGGTTCACATCCGAAGCGCCGAGGGCCAGCGGATAGTAGCGGGCCAGATCGGAGCGAATACCCATGCGCCGGGCCAGGGTGATCACGTTGTCGATGCCGACATCGTTGATCAGCTTCACCGAGATCACGTTGACGGAGTTCGTCATCGCCCGGGTCAGGGTGAGCGGGCCGGAGAAGCTGCGGCCGAAGTTCTGGGGCGCATAGCCGCCGAAGCTGACCGGAGCGTCGACGTAGACCGTGTCCGGCGTCATACCACTGGCGATCGCCGCCGTATAGATGAAGGCCTTGAACGTGGAGCCGGGCTGGCGCTGGGCCTGGGTGGCCCGATTGAACTGACTGCTGGCGAAGTCCCGCCCACCGACCATGGTGCGGATGGCGCCGCTGTGGGGGTCGACGCTGGTGAGCGCCCCCTGCAGATCACCGTAGAGACTGGCGGTCAGCGCCTGCTCCGCCGCCTGCTGCCAGCGGTAGTTGAGCGTGGTCTGCAGCACCAGCCCGCCCATCTCCAGCTGATCCGGCGTGAGGATGCGCGGCAGCACCTGACGGACGTAGTTGGTGAAATAGGGCGCCAGACTGTCGACGTACTTGGCATCACCGGGTTTCAGGCCCAGGGGCTGCAGCCGCGCCTGTCGGGCCTGGACCTCGGTGATGAAGCCTGCGTCCAGCATCCGTGCCAGGACGATGTTCCGCCGCTCCAGGGCGTAGTTGGGATTGACCAGGGGGGAATAGAGGGTTGGCGCCGGAGGCAGTCCGGCGATCATCGCCATTTCCGGCAGGGTCAGCTGCTCGGGCGTCTTGCTGAAGTAGGCCCAGGCAGCATCGGCTACCCCGTAGGCACCGGAGCCCAGGTAGACCAGATTCAGGTAGGCCTCGAGGATCTGGTCCTTGGTCAGCTCCTGCTCCAGCTTGTGGGCCATCAGGGCTTCCCGGGCCTTGCGCAGCAGGGTCTGCTCCTGATCGAGGAAGACAATCCGGGCCAGCTGCTGAGTGATCGTGCTAGCGCCCTGACTGACCTGGCGGGTGGTCGCGTTGGTGACGGTCGCCCGCAGGATGCCAACCAGATCGACGCCCCAGTGGTCGTAGAAGCGGCGATCCTCCGCTGCCAGAAATGCCTTCACCACCAGCGGCGGCAGGGATTTCAGGGTGACCTTGTCGCGGGTGGCGGGACCGATCTTCTGGAGGACGACCCCATCAGTGGAGACGAAGGTGAGGGTGCCGGGGCGATTGAAGCTGAACACCTCCCGGGCCGGGGGCAGCTGGGCGAGCAGGTAGCGACGACCGCCTTCCAGACCTGCAACCAGTACCAGGGCCCCCACCCCGAGGCGCAGCCAGAGCCGCCGTCGGCTGCCGGGAACGCGGGTCTCCGCCATGGGGGGCGACTTTTCCGGAGCCGGGGAGGAATCCGACCGGGAAAAGAGCTTCTTCACATCCTGTCCTCACGCGGCGCCAGCGGTCACCGGGGCGGTGGTGGCCTGATCAGCCCTCAGGTTAGCCCAGTGGTTCATCCTTCATTCATCAACGCCGGGGGTTTTTCACAATCCCCTCAACGAAAAACGGCCCTTTGACGGGGCCGTTCGAGAGTC
>CAWUMD010000073.1:0-10865 GCA_963923365.1 uncultured bacterium | reverse complement strand
GGGATTCACCTGCACCCCGGAGCGATAGAGAATCCGGCCGGGAATGCCCACCACCGTGCAGTCCGGCGGCACATCCCGCAGCACCACCGACCCGGCACCGATGCGGACGTTATCACCGATCAGCAGATTGCCGAGCACCTTGGCCCCAGCCCCGACCACGACGTTTTCCCCCAGAGTGGGGTGCCGCTTGCCGCTTTCCTTACCGGTACCGCCCAGGGTCACCCCCTGGTAGATAAGACAGTAGTTACCGACCACCGCCGTCTCACCGATCACCACGCCCATACCGTGGTCGATGAACACCCCCTGGCCAATGCGGGCGCCCGGGTGAATCTCGACGCCGGTCAGCCAGCGGGAGATCTGGGAAATCAGCCGGGGCAGTACCGGCATCCGCAGACGGTGGAGGGTGTGGGCCAAGCGATGACAGAAGAGCGCCTGGAATCCGGGGTAGCAGAGCAGCACCTCCAGCCAGTTGCGGGCTGCGGGATCGCGCTCGAAGATGATCCGGTAGTCGGCAGCCAGCATCCTGAGCACAGGGTCAGCGGTCTCGGCGGAAAAGCACTCTCTATCCTAGGACCTTCTCCTCGGGCACCGGCCTCTCAGGCCGCCACCAGTTCCCGCTCGGGCACTGTCACCGTCAGGGATTGGGGGGTCAGCACCTGGTTGAGCAGGCGCTGCAGACGGGGGATCTCGGCGCTGTTGTAGACCCGGAATTCCGTATGGACGGTGGCACTGGCGGAACGAACGCCCTGGTTGAGCACGAGCGAACCCTTCGGATCGGAGACGGAGCGGTGGAAGGTGCCCGGGGGCAGCCGCAGGATTTCCCTGCCCGCTTCCAGGCGGACGACGTGGAAGGGTTGCTCCCATGCGAAGTTGACCAGATAGAAGGTACGGCCTCCGGTGAGCGCCAGCAGGTTGTCCTCCTGGTGGGGGTGCAGATAGAACTGCCAGTTGCCCTGATCATCATTGTTGGGGCTGACCGCCGGTCCTTCGTGGAAGACCAGATCCCGGGCGTTGGATTCGGGGATGGTGATGTCGTAGAAGCGGACGCTGGGCGTATCGCGGAACTTTTCGTAGGGGATGAGTTCGTACATGGTGCGGTCCCTGCAACGGCGGTAGCAGTGACGTTAACCGCGTGATCCGGGTCGATCAAACCGCCCACGGACTGTTATCCATACACCAGGCGAATGGAAGACCCCGTTCCGTATCAACCGCTGCGGTTTGAACCGGAGATATCGCCGAGATTGCTGGCAGCTCGGGACTCTGCCGATGAATCTTGCCCAGTTGGAAGTGCTGATTGCCGTGGCCGAAAGCGGCAGCTTCTCCCAGGCAGCCCTCGACCTGGGCACCTCTCAACCGGCGGTGAGTCGGGCGATCGCCGCCCTGGAGGAAGAGCTGGGGGTGATTCTGCTGCATCGGGGCCGCTTCGGCGCCCGCCTCTCCCACATCGGCGAACGGGTGCTGGAGCACGCCCGGCAGATACTGCTGCTGCGGGATCAGATCCGCCACGACGCCAACCTGGAGAAAGGACTGCGGGATGGCCATGTGCGCATCGCCTCCTTCCGCAGTGCCGCCACTCACCTACTGCCCCCCCGAGTAGCGGCCTTCCGCCGCCGCTGGCCGGGAGTACAGGTGAGCCTGACGGAAACCGATCCCGCCGGGGTCGAGCAGGCTCTCCGGGACGGCCGGGCTGACATCGGTCTGGTGCCGCTGCCCCGGGGGGAAGACTTCGAAACCTGGGAGATCGCCCGGGACGAATACGTGGTGCTGCTGGCGGGCCAGCCCCTGCAGCCCTGCCCGACCTGGGAACAACTGGCCTGCTACGAGTTCATCCTCTACAACTACGCCGAGTGCACCAGCGCGGTGCGTCAGCACTGGCAGCGCTGCGGCCAGACGCTGAAGGTGGCCTACGAGATCAAGGAGGACTCGACCATCGTCAGCATGGTCGCCCAGGGTCTGGGGGCGGCCATTCTGCCCCGACTGGCAGCCATGCCACTGCCACCAGGAGTCTGCGCCTACCCGCTGCCGGACCCCCTGGAGCGGGTGATCGGCGCCGCCATCCTCACCCAGGCCCTGCAGCCCGCCTCGGTGTTCGCTTTCCTGGAAATGCTGCGCCAGCTCCCGGCGATCGCCACCGCCTCGTAAGCTAGGGCTGACCCACTGTCCCGTCGCTGCGATGCTCCGCTCCCCGCTGCCCCGACGTCGCTTCCTCACCTGGCTGGCCGCCGGTGCCTGCACCCCCAGCCTGCTCAGCTGCACCGGTCAGAGCGATCGCCGCCCCGGGGAAATCGTCTTCTGGACGATGCAGCTGCAGCCGAAATTCATTCCCTACTTCACCACCCTGATCCGCCGCTTCGAAGCGGATAACCCCGGCCAGACCGTGCGCTGGGTGGACATCCCCTGGTCGGCGATGCGCAGCAAGATCCTGACGGCTGTCTCGGCGGGCACCGCCCCGGACGTGGTCAACCTCAACCCGGACTTTGCCTCCCAACTGGCAGCCCGGGGGGCGCTGCTGGATCTGCAACCCCGGATCACCGCCGCCGAGCAGGCCCGCTACCTGCCCAACATCTGGCGGGCGGGCCAGCTGGGCACCGAGACCTTCGGTCTGCCCTGGTACCTGACCACGCGGGTGACGATCGCCAACCGCCGTCTGCTGAACCAGGCCGGGTTTGACACGCCCCCCCGCACCTGGGCCGAGGTTCCGGCCTTCGCCCGGCAGTTCCGCCAGCGCACCGGTCGCTACGCCCTGTTCGCCTCCTTCGTGCCCGAGGATTCCGCAGAGGTGCTCGAGTCCCTGGTGCAGATGGGGGTGACCCTGGTAACGCCCGAGGGCCGGGCCGGGTTCGACAGCGAGGCCGGTCGCCGCGCCTTCGGCTTCTGGGTGGACCTGTTCCGGGCCGGACTGCTGCCCCAGGAGTGCCTCACCCAGGGTCACCGGCGGGCGATCGAACTCTACCAGGCGGGGGATCTGGGCCTGCTCCAGAGCGGGCCGGAGTTCCTCACCAGCATTGCCACCAACGCGCCAGCGATCGCCCGGGTGAGCGAGGCCTTCCTCCAGATTCGGGGCGAGAACGAGGCCACCAACGTCGCGGCGATGAATCTGGTGATCCCCAGAGACGCGGCCAACCCCAACGGTGCCCTGCGCTTCGCCCTCTCCGTCACCAACAGCGCCAACCAGCTGGCCTTTGCCCGCGAGGCCAACGTGCTGCCTTCAACGGTGCAGGCTCTGGCCCGCTACCAGGCCGACCTGACGGACCGTGGCGGCTCCCCCGCCCTTGTCCGAGCCCGGACCCTCAGCGCCGAGCAGATCACCAGTGCACAGGTACTGGTGCCCGCGATGCGCGATCTGAACGTGCTCCAGAAGCTGATCTACGACAATCTGCAGGCCGCCATGCTGGGGCGAATCAGCACTGATGCAGCGGTCACCGGTGCGGCTCGCGCCTGGAACAGCCGCCTCTCAGGAAGCTGAAATCTTAAGAGAGTCTGGAGTTTGAGCGGGCGATCGCCCGTAATCCCTCTCCTGGACTGACTTCTGCGTGGCAACGTCCCAGGTCGGAAATAGTGCCTGAACCGGTTCAGGCTGTTACAATCGCTAACACACTGAAACCTTTCGTCACGAAATAATCCAACTTCCGATGCGGTCGACAGCACCCGGCGAAGGGCCCAAACACAAGATTCTGGTCGTGGACGATGAAGCTGCCGTCCGCCGCATCCTGACCATGCGGCTGGCCATGGCCGGCTACCAGATTGTCACTGCTGAGGATGGCCAGCAGGCCCTGGAGGTCTGGCAGCAGGAACAACCGGATCTGATCGTGCTGGACGTGATGCTGCCGAAGCTGGATGGCTACGGCGTCTGCAAGGAACTACGCCGCACGTCCCACGTACCGATCATCATGCTCTCGGCCCTGGGGGACATCGCCGATCGGATCACCGGTCTCGATCTGGGCGCGGACGACTACCTGCCCAAGCCCTTCTCCCCCAAGGAGCTGGAAGCCCGCATCGCTACCATCCTGCGCCGCTTCGAGGACAGCCCCACCGTCAGCGGCACTCCCTCCCAAGGCGTGATCTCGATCAGCAACATCGAGATCGATACCAACCGTCGCCAGGTGTTCCAGAACGGCGAACGGGTACCCCTGACCTACACCGAATTCAGTCTGCTGGAACTGCTGTTCCGTCAGCCGGGCCGTGTCGTGCCCCGGGGCGAGATCCTCGAGGAGCTCTGGGGCTATCCGCCCCGTCGGGCCGCCGATCTGCGCGTGGTGGATGTCTACGTCGCCCGCCTGCGTTCAAAGCTGGAACCGGACCCGCGCAACCCGGAGCTGATCATTACCGTGCGCGGTACCGGCTATACGTCCCAGCGACTCAAGGACAGCCCTCTGGAAGCCGCCAGCTGAGGCCCGGCCGCCGGGACCTGCGCTTTTATCCGATGATGGAAGACGGTCTTCCCGCCCTCCGTCTTCATGTCCGACCTTCGCGCTACCCGCCTCGAGAAAGCCGAACAGCTCCGTGCCCTGGGCCTGAATCCCTACGAATACACCTGGGAGATCAGCCATAGCACCCAGGCGCTGCAGGAAAAATTCGCGGAGCTGGCCACGGGCGAGGACACCGATTTCGCCGTCTCCATCGCCGGACGGATCATGGCCCGGCGCGTGTTCGGCAAGCTGGCCTTCTTCACACTGCTGGACGAGACCGGTCCGATCCAGCTGTTCCTGGAGAAGGCGACGATTACCGCCACCATGGGCGAGGACGCCTTCGCCCAGCTGAAGAACCTCACCGATGCCGGTGACATCCTCGGGGTGAAGGGGACGATCAAGCGTACGGACAAGGGCGAGCTGTCGGTGAAGGTGTCGGAATACCGCATCCTCACCAAGTCGCTGCAGCCCCTGCCGGACAAGTGGCACGGCCTCACGGATGTGGAGAAGCGCTACCGCCAGCGCTACGTCGATCTGATCGTCAATCCCGAGGTGCGCGAGACCTTCCGCCGCCGCGCCCGGATCACCGCCTCCATCCGTCGGCTGCTGGACGAGCAGGGCTTCATCGAAATCGAGACGCCGGTGCTGATGAGCGAGGCGGGGGGCGCTGAGGCCCGGCCCTTTATCACTTACCACAACACCCTGGACATGCCGCTCTACCTGCGCATCGCCACGGAGCTGCACCTGAAACGGCTGGTAGTAGGCGGCTTCGAGAAGGTGTTCGAGCTGGGCCGGATCTTCCGCAACGAGGGCGTCTCCACCCGCCACAACCCGGAGTTCACCTCGATTGAGGTCTACCAGGCCTACGCCGACTACAACGACATGATGGACCTGACGGAACAGCTGGTCTGCTACGCCGCCAGTCAGGCCTGCGGGACGCTGAAGGTGCCCTACCAGGGCGAGATCATCGACCTCACCGGCCCCTGGCGGCGGGCCACCATGCACGAACTGGTGCAGGAGGCGACGGGCGTCGACTTAGCCGCCTTCACGGATCTGGCTGAGGCCAAGGCCGCGGCGAAGGCCGCCGGGCTGGTGCAGATCGACGACTGCCCCTCCATCGGGCACCTGCTCAACGAGGCCTTCGAGCAGAAGGTGGAGACGACGCTGATTCAGCCCACCTTCGTCACCGACTACCCGGTCGAGATTTCGCCCCTGGCCAAGCCCCACCGCAGCAAGCCGGGGCTGGTGGAGCGCTTCGAACTGTTCATCGTCGGTCGGGAAACCGCCAACAGCTTCTCGGAGCTGACGGACCCGGTGGATCAGCGCCAGCGGCTGGAGGCCCAGGCGGCCAAGAAGGCCGCGGGCGACGACGAAGCCCACGACGTGGACGAGGATTTCCTGTTTGCCCTGGAGCACGGCATGCCCCCCACTGGCGGCCTGGGTATCGGCATCGACCGGCTGGTGATGCTGCTCACCGACAGCCCCAGCATCCGCGATGTGATCGCCTTCCCGCTGCTGCGCCCGGAGAAAACCCAGACTGTCGAGGAAGCGGAACCGGCCACCGCCGAAGTCTGAGACCTCAGGGCAGGAGCTGCTCGAACTCGAACACCTGCTCGGCCCGATCCCGCACCCGGAAGACCAGGGGCTGTTCGCTGATCACTCGGTAGCGTAGCCCGCGGGCCTCGACCCGCTGCAGGATCTGGCTGAGTACTTCGCGGTCGAAGGAGACGTGGCGATCGCGCGCTCCCAGACGGGCCCCGATGGCGATGTGCAGCTGGGTGCGGCGGCGCAGCTGATACCAGAGGCTCTCCTGGTCCCGGGTAGCCAGAGCCGGGTTGCCGTAGAGTCCGAAGCTGCCCAGCATCGGGTCGCTCTGGGCGTAGTAGTCGAGGGGCACTACCGCCGGGGCGAGGCCCAGGCTATCGCCGTAGAAGCGGCGGGCCGCCTCCAGGTCCGAGACGAGGATGGTATACACCTTGGGAGCCGTCCGCAGGAAGTACCACATCGCCCCGATGTAGCCCACCAGCAGCAGCACCATGATGCCGGGGGTGGAAATCAGGCCATCCAGGGGAAAGGTCTCGTTCATCGGCAGCAGCGGCATCCGGCCGGGGCACAACCGGCATTCTGTCGATCGTAGCCTTGCCCCGGCAGGGCGATCGCCCCTGCGGCAGAGTGGAAAGGCACTGGCGAGGACCCCTGCTGTGGACGTGATGCATCAACCGCCCCGGATCTGGCACTGGCGGGGGCAGGCGATCGCCTACCGCCAGGCGGGGGAGCAGGGTCCGGCAGTGCTGCTGATTCATGGCTTCGGGGCCAGCAGTCGCCACTGGCGCCACAACCTGCCGGTGCTGGCCCGGCAGGCGCGGGTTTGGGCCATCGACCTGATCGGCTTCGGGGCCTCGGCCAAACCCCACCCGGACCAGCTGGACTACAGCTTCGAGACCTGGGGCACCCTGGTGCGGGACTTCTGCCGGGAGGTGATCGGCGAACCGACGCACCTGATCGGCAACTCCATCGGCTGCGTGGTGGCGATGCAGGCGGCGGTGGACGAACCGGAGCAGGTGCGATCGTTGGTGCTGATCAACTGCTCGCTGCGGATGCTGCACGAGCGCAAGCTGGCGGAGGATAGCTGGCTAAAGCAGCAGCTGGTGCCTGCTTTCCAGCGTCTGCTGCTCTGGAAACCCTTCGGCTATTTCTTCTTCCGGCAGGTAGCCCAGCCCCGGGCGATCCGCAACGCCCTGGGGCAGGCCTACCGCAACCCAGCGGCCATCGATGACGACCTGATCGAGTTGCTGCTCACCCCGGCCCAGGACCCCGGCGCCGCCGATGTCTTCCTGCGCTTCGTCACCTACTCCCAGGGACCACTGCCGGAGGATCTGCTGCCGCACCTGACCCAGCCGACGCTGATCCTCTGGGGTCAGGAGGATCCCTGGGAGCCGATCGCCCTGGCCCGGGACTTCGCCCACTACCCGGCGGTGGTGGAGTTCGTGGAACTGCCGGGAGCCGGGCACTGCCCCATGGATGAGGCCCCGGAGCTTGTGAACCCGCAGTTGCAGCGCTGGCTGGAGGCGCAGACTGCCGTCAGATCGTGAACCCACCGGGGGCGATCGCCCCGGCAATGAACACCTGATTCACCTTGGCTGTACCTTGGTGGCGGCAGCGGCACTTCTGAATTCGCAAGCAATTCAGAAAGCAAACAGAGCAAGGGGAGGCTCCGAAGTGAATGCCCATTTTCCTACCGAGCCGTAGCGATCTGGCATGGGACACCCAGGACATCAGAAACCTGCTCAACGACTATGAAATTGTTTTCGGCACAGGCTCTACCCATGAAGCCTATCTGGCTGCCCTGATAAATCAACTGACAAGCAACTATCACCTACTAGGTGCGGGATGCACAGAGAAAGAAGTGGAGGATCTCGTTCATTGTGCCAGCAGGCCAGTGTTACTGGTAATAGTGGATAGCATTGCGAATGACTCTGGAGTCGAGCTTGCCAAGAGAATCCGAATCAAACACCCAGCCATGCGGTCAGTACTACTCGTTGACAACCTTGAAAAGACAGCGAGAGAGCCCGATCTAAAGAAAGCCTATGACGGCCTTGTGTCAGCAGGGAGTATCGGTCGCGGTGGAATTGCAGAGTGCATCAGGAAGGTACTGGGAGAAGGAGAAGTATTCATAGATCCGACCTTGATAAATGAGTTCAATAAAATCAGCACTTCTGAGATTCCGGCATTCAATCAACGAGAACTTCAGATATTGCCGTTACTGGCCAAGGGACTGAAAAATAAACAGATTGCACAGGAACTCTACATCGCTGAGACAACTTCCAGGGACTATGTAAGTTCGATCTTGGCCAAACTCCAGCTACCAAACAGGGCAGCAGCGGCAGCATGGGTGATTGAACAGGGACTGGCGCACTGACCGATCCCGAAACTCGCCCCCCTCAGAAGGCAAAGGAGCAGGGGCCGACCTCAGAGACCCTACAACTCTCGGATGCAGCACCCCTTGACCTCGGAAACGATGAGATCACTGGAGACAGCACAACATGCATGAAACGCATCATCTCTTCCCTGATCAGCATCATCCCCCGAGTCAGTCCCCTCCGGGAGCGTCAGCAGGCCGAGGCCGAGCTTAGGAGCCTGTGCACAGACCTGGAGCGGTCCGCCTTTGAACTGATCCAGAACATCCCTGTGGGCGCCTACACGATGGTGCTGCCTCCGGATGGCAAGATGGCCCAGTTCTCCTTCGTGAGTGCCCGCTTTCTGGAAATCACTGGCCTGGATGCCGAGACTGTACTGGCAGATCCCTTTCCGGTCTTAGCCTGTATCCATCCCGAAGACCGGGATGACTGGGTGCAGCTCAATACCGAGTCGTTCGAGCAACGCACACCGTTCTTCGGAGAGACCCGGATTGTAGTTGAGGGTCAGGTGCGCTGGGTCACAGCAGAGTCCACCCCCCGGCAGTTACCCAACGGTTCCACCGTCTGGGAAGGAGTGCTGACCGACATCACCGATCGCAAACGCATCGAGATCGAGCTGCAGCGGGCCAACCGGGAACTGCAGTCCCTGGCGACCACCGATGCCCTGACCGGAGTCTGGAACCGGCGCCATTTCGAGGCGATGGCGATCGCCGAACTGCAGCGCTGCGACCGCTACGACGAACCGCTGGCCCTGCTGCTGTTTGACGTGGACCGGTTCAAGGTCATCAACGATCAGTTCGGCCATCTGGCGGGCGATCGCGTCCTGACCGAGGTAGCCCGCCGGGTGCGTGAACAGCTGCGGACCGTGGATGGTCTCGGCCGCTGGGGCGGCGAAGAATTCGCCCTCTATCTCCCCCACACGAAACTGGCGGATGCGCTGAAGGTGGCGGAAAAACTGCGGCGAGTCCTGGCAGATTCGGAGTTCCCGGATGTCGGCACGGTGACGGCCAGCTTCGGGGTTACGGCCTACCAGCCGACCGAGTCCCTTCAGTCCTGTCTGCAGCGGGCAGATCAGGCGCTGTATCGGGCCAAGCACCAGGGTCGCAACCGAGTGGGCTGCGAATCAGACCGGCTGGAGCAGGCAGGATGAGGCAACAGGACCTGGATTCAGGGCTGTGTGAGGTGACACCAACGACAACGCTGAGGCACGCCACGCCCCCCAAAACCCATGGGAGAAGTTCAGATCAGCCAAAACGACGCAGGATTGGGTCCGGGCGCCAGAGCGTACCCAGCCAGTGAAGCAGGGCATCGCTGATGCTCAGACGTCGTGGACGGTGGAACCAGTGATCACCGCTGTAAATCAGACCCAGTAGCGTTGCGTCAGTGTCGACATTAACCCGATCGAACTGCAGACCCAACTGGGTGGAACTGGCCCACAACAGGTCCACCTCGACGGTGAGTGGCGGTTCCATCAGTTGCAGCTGGGCCCTGCCTGGGGTGAGGCCATGATGAGGCTGCTGCAACGTGAACCCGGCTCCTTCTTCCGAAATGTCGGTGGTGGTACCCCACAGCTGCTCGCCATTGAGGGTGAGACAACCGATGCGCTGGATTGGGAAGCGGTCGGTGGCGCGGCGGATCGGCTGATCGATGCAGGACAGAAGCGCTACCAGCACCACCAGGGCGTTGAAGAGATTCCAGGCCAGCATCAGGGCTTCCCCTTCGTAAGTCGGTCGCCAGGGGCCCAGCCCGAAGGTCACGAGGGGAATCACATAGCGCATCACCAGGGCAAAGCTGAGGACGGCAAGGAAGGAGAGCAAGGGCCAGCTGAGGCTGAGGTTCAGACTCTGGCTGAGGGTAGTGGCGTCCTTGTTGGTCACGATGCCGCCGTAGATCCGGAATGGGTGCCGCAGGATCTGGAGCAGGCGTTTGAGCCCAGGCACGCAGAACAGGGTTTCATACACCTCGTTCCAGAACTGGAACTGGTGGTAATTGCTCAGCCAGCTCGGCAGCGTGTGCAACAGCATCACGAACGGCACACCGTAGGCCAGGTATTCGATGGGGGGTGCAGCGATCAGGGTGAACCCCAGCACCAGACTGAGCAGGGGCAGCACCAGGTAGATGAGTCGCCACACAGGGGTGAGCAGACTGATCGCCAGGTTCAGGTAAAAGCTAATCTGCTCGCCGGTGAGGGTGCTCCAGATCGGCAGTTCCTGCGGTCGGAAGAAGATCTGGATATTGCCCTGCATCCAGCGCAACCGCTGGTCGAGGAAATCGGCAAACGTGCGGGGCACTTCGCCCATGCTCAGCACTTCATTCAGATACCGCACCGTCCAGCCGCGGGTGAGCAGCTTGGTGCTGGTCTGGTGGTCCTCGATCAGGCAGCTGGTCACGTAGCCGCCAATCTCCTCCAGCGCGCTGCGGCGCACCACGTAGGAGGTGCCGCAGCAGATCACCGCGTTGGATCGGTCGCGGATCACCTGCAGGTAGCGGAAGAAGTAGTCGAGGTCGCTCGGCATCACCACATCGAGGCCGAGGTTGC
>CAWUMD010000072.1:0-10892 GCA_963923365.1 uncultured bacterium | reverse complement strand
GATTTGCCCTGGTCGGCGTCCTCCACCGGTGTGCTGTTGCCGGGGATCCAGCGCAGTTCCGCATCCCGCACGGCGTAACCTCGGCCCTTGAGGCCGGTGGCCATGGCTTCGAGGTCGGCGATCGCCCCGATTACCTCGGCCCCCTCATCGGTCAGTTCATAGCTTTCGGCCCCGACCTCGGCGCAGTCCTCCAGCAGTTTCTCCTCGTCGCAGGCCCCACTGAGGCTAACGACGCCCTTCTGGCTGAACATCCAGCTGACGCAGCCGGTCTCGCCCAGGTTGCCGCCGTTCTTGCTGAAGGCCAGGCGCAGGTCGGCGGCAGTGCGGTTACGGTTGTCCGTCACCGCCTCCACCAGCACGGCCACACCGCCGGGGCCATAGCCCTCGTAGCGGATCGACTCCAGGGCCGCAGAGTCGCTGTGGGCGCCGGAGCCCTTGGCGATCGCGCGTTCGATGTTTTCGTTGGGCACCCCCGCCGCCTTGGCCCGGTCAATGGCCGTGCGCAGCTGGAAGTTGCCGCTCGGGTCAGGCAGGCCGGAGCGGGCGGCGACGATGATGTCCCGCGACAGCTTGGTGAAGACGGCGCCGCGCTTGGCGTCGACGCGCTCCTTCTGTCGCTTGATGTTTGCCCATTTACTGTGACCGGCCATGGGAAATGTGTGCTGAATCGTGGCAATCGACTAAGACTTCAGCCTACTGCTTCGTCCGGATGCCAGACCAGTTGGGGCCGCAGCAGGCCGTCGATCACCCGGCCCACTCCGAGAAAGTCGTGACCATCGGCGACGACCCGATAGGGCACATCCTCTCCCTCCCAGGGCAGCTTCTGGCCGTTCAGCCAGCGGGGTACCTGCTCGGGCTCCAGCCTCAGCTCGGGCAGATGGGCCAGAGCGATCGCCGGGGGTGTCAGCATCAGCTCGCCCGCTGCGACCCGGGTCTCTACCTGCGCGATCGTCAGGCTTTCGGGGATGCTGAAACCGCTGCTGGCGGTGCGCCGCAGTCGGGCCAGGGTGCCGCCGCAGCCGAGGTCCGCCCCCAGGTCCCGCGCCAGGGAGCGGATGTAGGTGCCGGGGCTGCAGACCACCTGCAGGTCCAGCTCCGCGGCCGGACCCGGTCGCCAGTCGAGCAGCTCAATTCGCTCGATTGTCACCGCTCGCTCGGGCACCTCGAACACCTCCCCGGCCCGGGCCCGCTGGTAGAGGCGCTTGCCGTCCACCCGCACCGCACTCACCCGCGGTGGTACCTGCCGGATCGCCCCAGTGAAGCGGGGCAGCAGGGCGGCGATCGCTTCCCGGGTGACCGCACTGGCATCCGTCTCGCTCAGCACCTCCCCCTCGAGATCATCGGTGTCGGTAACCAGCCCGAAGCGAATCGTGCCCTCGTAGGCCTTGCCCTCGGGCAGATATTGCAGCAGTCGCGTTGCCCGACCGACAGCAATCGGCAGCACCCCGGTCACCGCCGGGTCGAGGGTGCCGCCATGTCCGATGCGCTTCAGGCCCAGCAGACGGCGCAGACGGCCCACGCAGTCGTGGGAGGTCCAGCCCGTGGGCTTGTCCAGGTTAAGAAATCCGTCGAAGGTCATGGCCCGAGGAGAATGACGACTGCCCACAAAAAAAGGGGGCTCAGCCCCCTCTTTCAGATTGAAACTGGTTAGCGACTAGGCCGCGGGATAGACGCTGACCTGTTTGCGGTTCTTGCCGCGACGCTCGAAAGTGACCACGCCGTCCACCAGGGCGAACAGGGTGTCGTCGCCACCGCGACCGACGTTGTTGCCGGGGAAGACCTTGGTACCGCGCTGGCGGATCAGGATGCTACCGGCGGTCACGGCTTCACCGCCGTAACGCTTGACGCCGAGGCGCTTTGAATTTGAGTCGCGCCCGTTCCTGGTACTACCTGTACCTTTCTTACTTGCCATGACCTACTCCTTGTCGGATTGAGAATCGACTGAATGTCACCACACCGGGCCTAGGCGCCGGCGATCACCTTGCCATCAACCGTGATCGAATCGATCAGGATGCGGGTCAGCTCCTGACGGTGACCCTGCTTCTTGCGGGTCTTCTTCTTGGGCTTCATCTTGTAGACGATGATTTTCGGCCCGCGACGGTGTGCCAGGACGGTGGCCTTGACGGTAGCGCCCGTGACGAAGGGCTGACCAACCGAGGTGGTGCCATCGTTCTGAACCAGCAGCACTTCGCTGATTTCCAGGGTCTGGTTCTCTTCGACCGCGAGACGCTCGACGTCATAGAAGCGACCGGGCTCAACCCAGACCTGCTTGCCGCCGGTTTCGATGATTGCGTATGCCATAGGGGGTTCCGTGATGCCGTACAGGCGGCAGCCCTGTATCCGACCGGTGAGGGTGGATTGACTGCGCTTGGAGAGGCCTGATCCGAGCGGAGATTTGACAATCATCTACTATCTCCGATCCCCGACGGCAGATCAAGGCCTGTGGCCGAGGCGATCGCAATGTGACATCAATCCATCGGTTCCACCCAGGGGGGGACCGGGGATGTTAACGTAGGTCAGCAAATATTTTCTTTATGTAAAGGAAATTTGGTGGGAGCCGCTTGCTGACAGAGATCTCCATAGGTGCCCTGATCGGCAGTGAAGCTGTGGTCCGTGACTGCGAGCATGTTCTCTCCGGCGGGCGTTTTCAGGTGCTCTACTGCCGCTCCCGGGACGAGTTCTTGGAGTCGGTTAACCTCGGGCGTGACAGCCTCGATTGCCTGATCATCGACTGGTCGGTGGCCAGCACCAGCCTCACTCAACAGCTGGCCCAGCGGGCCATCATCATGCCCGCGGTGATTCTGATCAATTCCGCTGAGCAGATGCCTGCGGAGGACGCGCTGCTGTATCACAGTGCCGAGGTGCTGCTCACCTACCACCAGCTTGACCAGCTGGCCTACCACATTGATGCGGCTATTTCCCAGTTCCTGCGGCAGGCGCCGATTCGCTCCGTGGCCGGAGACGCTCTCCTGTTCGGCGATGAGGCCAGTACGGCGCCCGAGCATCTGCTGGCCCAGCAGCAGCGGCTCCTAGATCGGCTCAAGGAGCGCCTTGGCTACCTGGGGGTCTACTACAAGCGGGATCCGCAGCGGTTTCTGCGCAACCTCAGTCAGGCCGAGAGCAGCAAGCTTCTGAATGCGCTGCGGGGCACCTACCGGGAAATTGTCCTCAACTACTTCACCGACCCCGGGACGCTGAATATCAGCATCGACAGCTTCGTCAACATGGCCTTCTTCGCCGATATCCCGGTCACCCAGATCGTCGCGGTGCACTCGGATCTGATGGATGACTTCTCGAAGCAACTGAAACTGGAGGGCCGAGCGGACGATATCCTGCTCGACTACCGGCTGACGCTGATCGACGTCATCGCCCACCTCTGCGAGATGTATCGCCGGTCCATCCCCCGGGATTCCTGAGGAAAGTTGAACCAATCGTGAAGCCCAGCTTAAGTTCGCCCACTCCAGCCGGTTCTTCCGGTTCCATGTCCTTCAAGTCCTGCTGTGCGCAGTCCAACCCATGAGCCCCCGCAAGACCTACATCCTCAAACTCTATGTGGCAGGGAACACCCCCAATTCCGTCCGTGCCCTGAAGACCCTCAAGAATATCCTTGAGGCCGAGTTTCAGGGGGTCTACGCCCTGAAGGTGATTGACGTCCTCAAGAACCCTCAACTGGCGGAGGAGGACAAGATTCTGGCGACTCCCACCCTGGCCAAGATCCTGCCGCCCCCGGTGCGGCGGATCATTGGGGATCTCTCGGATCGGGAAAAGGTGCTGATTGGCCTGGACCTGCTCTACGACGAGCTGCAGGAAGAGGGGGATCTCGATCTTTAGATTTTCCTTTAGCTGTAAGATAATGCACGCTCTCGGGTTGCGCTTCTTCATCCGTTCAAGACTGGGTTGACGTCATGGCTAACAAAGAGGGGTCCGACAAGACTCAGATCTTTAAGCAGAAGGGTGTGCAGAAGATCTGCACGATGATCGAAGGCTTCGATGACATCAGCCATGGAGGCCTGCCGATCGGGCGTACCACGCTGGTGAGCGGGACCTCGGGAACCGGGAAGACGCTGTTCTCGATCCAGTTCCTCTACAACGGCATCATCCACTTCGACGAGCCGGGTATCTTCGTCACCTTCGAGGAGTCCCCCGCCGACATCATCCGCAACGCCCAGAGCTTCGGCTGGGATCTGCAGCAGCTGATTGATGATGGCAAGCTGTTCATCCTCGATGCTTCTCCCGACCCGGAGGGTCAGGACATCGTCGGCAGCTTCGACCTGTCGGCGCTGATCGAGCGCATCCACTACGCCATCCGCAAGTACCGTGCCTCCCGGGTGTCAATCGACTCGGTGACGGCGGTGTTCCAGCAGTACGATGCCGCGTCCGTGGTGCGTCGGGAGATTTTCCGGCTGGTGGCCCGCCTGAAGCAGATCGGGGCCACCACGATCATGACCACCGAGCGGATTGATGAGTACGGGCCGATCGCCCGCTACGGCGTCGAGGAATTCGTCTCCGACAACGTGGTGATTGTGCGTAACGTCCTCGAAGGAGAGCGCCGTCGCCGCACCATTGAAATCCTCAAGCTGCGGGGTACCACCCACATGAAGGGGGAATACCCCTTCACGATGACCAACGAAGGGATCAACATCTTCCCCCTGGGGGCAATGCGCCTCACCCAACGCAGCTCCAATGTGCGGGTCTCCTCGGGCGTCACCCGCCTGGACGAGATGTGCGGCGGCGGCTTCTTCAAGGACTCGATCATCCTGGCTACCGGTGCTACCGGCACCGGCAAGACCATGCTGGTCAGCAAGTTCATCGAGAACGCCTGCCAGAACAAGGAGCGGGCTATCCTCTTCGCCTACGAGGAATCCCGGGCCCAGCTGCTGCGCAACGCCTACTCCTGGGGTATTGACTTCGAGGAGATGGAACGCCAGAACCTGCTCAAGATCATCTGTGCCTACCCAGAGTCGGCGGGGCTGGAGGATCACCTGCAGATCATCAAGTCGGAAATCTCCGAGTTCAAGCCGGCCCGGATGGCGATCGACTCCCTCTCGGCCCTGGCCCGGGGCGTGAGCAACAACGCCTTCCGCCAGTTCGTGATCGGTGTCACCGGCTACGCCAAGCAGGAGGAGATCACCGGCTTCTTCACCAACACCAGCGACCAGTTCATGGGGTCGCACTCGATCACCGACTCCCACATCTCGACAATCACCGACACGATTCTGCTGCTGCAGTACGTGGAAATCCGCGGTGAGATGGCCCGGGCGATCAACGTCTTCAAGATGCGCGGCTCCTGGCATGACAAGGGCATCCGCGAGTTCACAATCAGCAGCAAGGGCCCGGATATCCAGGACTCCTTCCGCAACTTCGAGCGGATCATCAGCGGGTCGCCCACCCGGATCAGCATCGATGAGAAGAACGAACTAGCGCGGATCGTGCGCGGCGTGCAGGAGAAGACCGGCGACGAGTAGGCGTTTGGCCGGAACCGGCAGCGACGAGCGGTGTCAGGCGATCGCCCCGGCACCGCTCGTCGTTTTCGGCGTCTCCTCCTCCTCGGCTTGCCAGAGGGGCAGATCGAACCAGAAGGTGGTGCCGGTACCGAGCTCGCTCACCAGGTGAATGCGGCTCTGGTGCTTCTCGACGATGTTGCGCACAATCGACAGCCCCAGTCCGGTGCCCTCCAGGGTGTGGACCCGGTTCTCCACCCGGAAGAAACGGTCGAAGATCGACTCCTGATCCTCGGAATCAATGCCCATGCCGGTGTCACTGACCTCAACCCGGACGTTCGGCAGGGCCCGGACAATCTGCAGGCCCTGCTCATCCGGTCGGGGCAGGGGTTGGCCGATCAGATAGGCGCGGATCATCACCGTGCCCTCGGATTCGGTGAACTTGAGGGCATTCCCGACGAGATTGGCGAACAGCTGCAGCAGCAGATCATAGTTGCCCCGCACCGGCGGCAGCTCCGGTTCGACCTCGAAGGCCAGATGGATGCCTTTGTCGCGGGCGTTGAGCTGGTAGGTACGTAGGGTCTGCTCAATGGTGGGCAGCAGGTCCGTGGCCTGGAACTCGAAGCGACGATTCGACTCGAGGCGGGAGAGATCGAGGACGTCATTGACCAGACGGGTGAGGCGATCGGTCTCGTTGTTGGCGGTTTCGAGAAACTCCCGGCGCTCCGTCTCGCTCAGATCATCACCGTAGTCGTGCAGGGTCTCGATGAAGGATTTGATGTTGAACAGGGGGGTGCGCAACTCGTGGGAGACATTGCTGATGAACTGGCTCTTGGCGTTGTTCAGCTCCACCTCGCGGCTGATGTCCTGGACCGTCATGGCGATGCCCTTGACGTTCTCCCGGGCCTGGTCGAGCACCGTCGAGAACAGGACCCGCACTGTCCGGTTGTTGCTCAGGCTGTGGCGGAATTCCAGCCCCTCGCGGGAGCCCTGGCCGAGACTGCTGAGGGCATCCTGGGCTTCCTCCGCCAGGGACGGCGGTAACTGATCCAGGATGGGGGCACCGCTGAGAGCCTTGCCCTCCCAGTTGAAGATGCGGATGGCGGCCGGGTTGACCACGACGATCCGCTGGTCCCGGTCAAGCAGCACCGCCCCGTCGGCAATGGTGGATACCAGAATCTCCAGCTTCGCCTTCTCGGCGGTCAGCTCCTCGATGTTCTGCTCGTCGTAGTGCTCGAGCCGTTCGGCCATCTCGTTGAAGCTGGCGATCAGTTCCCCCAGTTCGCCGCTGGGGGGCAGGTCGATGCGCTGGCGGAAGTTACCGGCGGCGATGCTGCGCACCCCCTGCACCAGTTCGCGGATCGGCTGGGTGATGATCAAGGCGTTGAAGACGGCACCGACGATCACCAGCACCCAGATGGTGATGAAGACCGCCACGGTCACATCCCGGGTCAGGCCCGAGGAGGCCACCACCGTTGGATTGGGGTTGATGCCCAGGGCCAGTGTGCCGAGGTAGCGATCGCCCTGGTAGAGGGGGACGAAGACGTCGGTGACCTCTCCGGCAGGGGTCTGATGCTGGCGCACCATCGGCAGATCCGCCTGCTGCAGGTAGGCTTCCGGCAGTTGGATGCGTCGCTGGATGGTGAGGGAGTTGCGTACCTCGGCCTGGGAGAAGGGGATGCCGAGGAAGATGTCCCCGTCCGGGTCGGCGTAGAGGATGTAGCGGATGCTGCTGGTGCTGTTGTAGAAGCGGTAGGAAAAGCTGGTTAGGGCTTCGCGATCGTTGTCGGCGACGTAGGGGGTGACGTTAGCGGCGATCAGCAGCCCGAGGTCGCGGCCGAAGCGGGTGTCGTTGGCCCGGGCATCCTGCTGAATGCTGTTGACCGCCCAGAAGGTGAGGGCCGTCATGATCAGCGAGACCACCAGCGTGGCCAGCGCCATCAGTTTGGTCTGGAGGGTGAATTCCGCCCACCAGCGCCGCAGCCGTTCCCAGAAATCCCCCATCGCTTCCATCCCCTGCTAGCGGGAGCGCACCTGCCAGCCGATGTCCCGGCGGCAGTAGAGCCCATCGAAGTGAATCCGGTCGAGGGCTGCGTAGCTGCCCTCGAAGGCCCGGTCGAAGTCCTCTCCCAGGGCGACCACATTCAGCACCCGGCCACCGCTGGTGACGACGGTCCCGTTCTGCAGGGCCGTACCCGCATGGAAGACCTCGGCCCCCGTCGCAGCGGCCGCGTCCAGACCGGCGATCGCATCGCCCTTGCGGTAGTCGCCGGGGTAACCCCCGGCGGCCGCCACCACGCAGGCTGCCACGGCCGGTTTCCAGTCCAGGGGCGGCAGACTGTCGAGACGCCCCTCGGCGCAGGCCAGCAGCACCTCGGCTAGATCGCTGTCGAGCAGAGGCAGTACCGCCTGGGTTTCCGGGTCGCCGAAACGGCAGTTGTATTCGATCACCTTCGGTCCGTCGGCGGTGATCATCAGACCGGCGTAGAGGATGCCGCGGTAGTCGATGCCCCGGGCCTGTAGTGCCGCCACGGTGGGCGCTAGAATCGTGCGCTCGACCTCGGCAATCAGCTCCGGGGTGCCTAGGGGAGCGGGGGCATAGACGCCCATGCCGCCGGTGTTGGGGCCGGTATCACCTTCGCCCACCCGCTTGTGGTCCTGGGCGGGCAGCAGCGGCCGGAAGCTGCGACCGTCGGTCAGCGTCAGCAGGGAGAGCTCGGGACCGACGAGACATTCCTCGATCACCACCACCTGACCGGCACTGCCGAAGGCACCGCTGAAGGCGGCATCCACCGCTTCCAGAGCTTCCTCGACGGTGGCGGCGACGACCACGCCCTTCCCGGCAGCGAGGCCGTCAGCCTTAACTACGATCGGAGCGCCCTGGGCCTCGACGTAGGCCCGCGCCGAGGCGGCATCGGTGAAGGTCCCGCTGGCGGCGGTGGGCACCCCGGCTTCGGCCATCAGTTCCTTGGCCCAGGCCTTGCTGGCCTCGATGCGGGCACCATCGGCGTTGGGACCGAACACGGCGATGCCTTCGGCCCGCAGGCGATCGCCCAGACCCTCGGCCAGGGGCACCTCGGGGCCGACCACCACCAGACGCGCGCTGTGCTCACGGCAGGCGGCCACCAGGGCGTCCTGGTCGCTGACGGCGATCGCCAGATTGGTGCAGCGCTCCAGACCGGCGGTGCCACCGTTGCCCGGCGCACAGAACAGCTGACTCACCCGGGGCGATTGCAGCAGCTTCCAGGCGAGGGCATGCTCACGCCCTCCATTGCCGACGACCAGAACGTTCACAGCGAGATTCCGACTTGCTCAGAGGACGGGTTTAATGGGAGGGACCTTCCGCCGGGCGTCGGTTCAGGCCGATGCTGCTGACCTAATGCCATCCAGTCCGCTCGCCAGAGCCCATTATCCCACGCGGGCTCTATCCATCGCCGCGCTGGTGCTGCTGGTCGCCACTGCTCTGCCGCTGCGGGCCCAGGAGACGCCGAGCCGGAAGCCGCTACCCAGCCTTGACCCGACGCTGCCCGAACCGCTCAAGCCGCTGCCGGAGGTGCCGCGCCCGATTACGCCCCTGGAACGGCGCGAGATCCGGGTCCTGATCGATCTGCTCGATACCCAGGCGCGGGCCCTGGCCCGGACGGGGGATCTCGATGGAGCCTTCGAATTGTGGTTCCGGGAAGCCCGTCTCGCCCGTCGTCTCGAGCCGGCGGAGGAGCTGCCGGTGCTGCGGCGCCTGGCCAGGGCGCTGAACGAGTATCCGCGCAAGCCGGAGCGGCAGGTCCTCGAAGCCCGCCTGCAGCAGCTGGAGCCCGATCTGCCCTGGCAACCCCCGACCCAGCGGCTGCAGCTGGCGGACACCTATCGCGAGATCCGCGACATCCCGCGGGCGCTGCGCGCCTACCGGCAGTTGCTCGATCGTCTCCCCGCCGGGCAGAATCCGGCCCTGGAAAGCCGGCTCCTGGGAGCGATCGCCCGTCTGGAACTGGGTCGTTTCGAGGAGGCGGCGGCCATTGAGGCGCTGCGGCGACGGCTGGGACTGCTGATCGCCAACCCTGCCCTCGGTGCCGCACCCCTGCCGCTCACCGCCGGAGCGCCCAGGCTGAACGAACTGCAGTGGACCCTGCTGGAACTGCTCGACGCCCTGGAACAGACCGGGGGCGATGCCGAGGCGGCCCAGCTGCGGCTGGGGGCCCTGCCGGAGGTCCCCCCCGCCCGGCAGGCCGCCTGGCGCCTGGCCCTGGCCCGGGACCAGCGCCGGTCCGGTCAGGAAGCCGAGGCGGTGCTGACCCTGCAGAGCCTGATTCGGGACACCGCAGTGCGTAAGGGCCAGGTGGGCAATGCGGCGATCCAGCGGGATGCCCTGCTGGAACTGGCCAGTCTCTACCAGGCCCGGGCCCAGACGGAGGACGCGCTGGTGGTGCTGGATCTGCTGGCCCAGGCGGATCGCCGCAACGGCAACACCTACGGCGGCATGGAGACGCAGGTGGCGATCGCCCGTCTGCAGCTCAAGGCCGGCAACCGTGAGGCGGCCCTCCAGGCCCGGGCCCAGGCCGAGGAGGCTGCCCGCCGCCTCAACCTCAGCTATGCTCCCCTGGCCGATCTGAGCGCTGATTTCGAGAAGCTCAGCCCGTCGCAGAAGTAAACTGGGGGTCTGAGACACTCCCGGATTTCCATGACCGACGCGCTCTACGAAGGCAAAGCGAAAATCGTCTACCCCACGGACGATCCCCAGGTCTATCGCGCCTACTTCAAGGACGACGCTACGGCCTTCAACGCCCTCAAGAAGGGGCAGATCCGCGACAAGGGGGAAGTCAACTGCACCATTTCCAGTCATCTGTTCCGGGAACTGGAAGCGGCCGGGGTGCCCACTCATTTCCTCGAGCAGACCTCCGAGCGGGAGATGCGGGTGAAGGCAGTGCGCATCGTCCCCCTGGAGGTGGTCGTGCGCAACATCGCTGCCGGTAGTCTCTGCAAGCAGACCGGCCTGGCCCAGGGCACGCTCCTGGAGCCACCCCTGGTGGAGTTCTTCCTCAAGGACGACAGCCTCGGTGACCCGCTGCTCACCCCCGACAGGCTGCGTCTGCTCAATGTCGCTGCTCCGGAACAGGTGGATCAGCTGCGGGCCCTGGCCCTGCGCATCAACGCCTTCCTGATCGGGTTCTTCGCCGACTGCGGCATCACCCTGGTGGACTTCAAGCTGGAGTTCGGCCTCGATGCCGAAGGGAGGCTGCTGCTGGCGGACGAAATCAGTCCCGACACCTGCCGCCTCTGGGACCGCAACGAACCCGACCCGGAAAAGCGAATTCTGGACAAGGATCGGTTCCGCCGGGATCTGGGCGGTATTGAGGATGCCTACCAGCAGGTGATGCAGCGGGTGCTGCAGAAATCCGGCGATCGCCCCGCCCTGGGGTAGGATGCTGTGGATCGATTTCCGGGAACCCCGTGGGG
>CAWUMD010000071.1:0-10952 GCA_963923365.1 uncultured bacterium | reverse complement strand
AGGGGAGAGATCATCAGTGTTGGTCTCGCCCGGCACCTTGAAGATCGTGACGGTGATCGCCTCGGGCAGGGTGGGGCGACGGGTGAACCACTCTCCGGCGGCCCAGCTGTCGATTACCTGCTTGGCGTAGGGGTTGGTTTCCGCCAGGGCGAGGACGTCGTTGTAGGCGTCGTAGACGAGGACGATACCCGTCAGGGCGGTGGCGGCGGCCTGGGCGATCGCCGCATCCCCGTGGTTCAGCAGCTCAATCAGGGCCGAGACGTTGTAGCCGCCGACCATGGTGCCCAGTAGTTCCACGGCTTCAAGGGCGCTGACCAGGGGGCTGGTGGCCTCACCCTTGGCGATCGCGCTCAGGAAGGAGGCCTTGACGTAGGCGGCCTGGTCGACACCGGGGGGCACGCGATCGCGCAGCAGGTGCAGCAGGAACGCCTCCTCACCGGCGGGAGGCTGCTTGAGCAGCTCGCACAGGTCCGCGGTCTGTTCCGCGCTCAGGGGCAGGGGCGGAATCCCCAGGGCTTCACGTTCGGCAGCGGCCTGGCGATAGGCGTCCAGCATTGATGGCTTCTCCGGCATGGTCGTAGGGCGGGTTTGAGCAGGAAACACCGCAAGATCCTATTTTCAACCAAGGGGGCAAACTGCTGCAGTTGATACGCCGCCGGGCGGGCTATGGTAAGCGTGCGTCCTGTGCGGGGAGCCTGCTGCGATGATTCATCAGTTCGAGACCAATGCCAGCCGTCACGTCCAGAACCTGATCGCCCAGGCGGCCCTGGAAGCGGGACTTGCCGTGGCCGATCTGAAGGTGCTCGAGGAGCGCATCGATCCCGAGGGTGAACCCTACGGCTACTGCGTGCAATGGCCGGGCGTGGGTGAGGGCTACATCACCTTCCCGGATCAGTTCGAGGAGGACGATGCCGAGGACGACTTCGAGGATGAGGCCGAGCCCTTCCGGGTGGAACTGGCCTGCTACACCAGCGACTACGACGAGAACGACCCCTGGAATGCGGCGCTGGAAGCCCGCAGCGAGAACGGCGAGTCGTTCCTGGTCGAGTGGGTGGATGCCGATACGGTTCCGGCGGAGCTGCGCCAGCGCATGGAGGCGGATCTGCTGCCCGGAGTGCGGGTGCTCGAAGGAATTCTCGACGAGCTGCAGACGCTCTGAGCCCTGGGGCCACGGGACGATGTTTGGGCTGACGCACCCCGAAATACTGCACCGCCGGGTCCGCACCCTGGCAGACCCGGCGGTGGAGCGCGATCGCGGTGGCTAGAGGTAGAAGCCGACGGTGGTCACCACGCGGGTGCCCTGCTTGCGTAGCGCCGTGCGCAGGAACAGCGTCGACTGGTTGTGCAGCAGGTTCTCCCAGCGGTGGCGGGTGACGAATACCGGCAGCACCACCGTGCAGAAGCGGTGTTTGTCCTTGCGGTGTTCCCGTTCCCAGGCGCGGACGAACTCCGTCACCGGCTCGATCAGCGAGCGGTAGGGCGAATCGAGCACCATCAGCGGCACCCCCGGCAACTGCCGCTGCCACTGCTCCCGGAAGCGATCGGCAGCGCCGGTGCCGAAGTCGACGTGGACTGCCAGCACCTCGCTGCCGATGGTGTGGGCGTAGCGGATCGCCTCGAAGCTGCCCCGGTGCAGCTGACCGACCAGCACCAGCACGGGCGTGTGACGCTCGGGGTCCAGGGGCGGCAGCTTCAGGGCCACATCCGAGGCCATGCGCAGGCGGGCGGCGCAGAACCGGTAGTGGTTGTGGATGGCCAGGAACAGGGAGACGACCACCGGCACTGCCAGAACGACAATCCAGGCGCCCTCGGTGAACTTGGACAGTAGCAGCACCACCGAGACGATGCCGGTGACGACGCAGCCGATGGCGTTGATCGTGGCCCGACGCTGCCAGCCATCTTCCTGCTCCCGGAACCAGTGCACCACCATGCCGGCCTGGGAGAGGGTGAAGCTGGTGAACACGCCGACGGCGTAGAGCGGGATCAGGCGGCTGACGCTGCCCCCGAACAGGATGGTGAGCAGACCGGAGACGGCGCTGAGGATCAGGATGCCGTTGCTGAACACGAGGCGATCGCCCAGCAGGCTCATCTGCCGGGGCAGGTAACCGTCCCGGGCCAGCAGGGCCGCCAGCCTCGGGAAGTCGGCGTAGGCGGTGTTGGCTGCCAGCAGCAGAATCAGCAGGGTGGCCAGCTGCAGGAAGAACAGCAGCGGACCGCCCTCGAAGACCTTCTCGCCCAGCTGGTAGAGCAGCGTGGGTCCGTCTTCCCGGAAGGTGAGACCGAGGTGGGTGCTCAGGTAGCTGATGCCGCCGAACATCGTGCCCAGGATGATCACCATGCCGGTGAGCACAGTCTGGGCGTTGCGCCACTCCGGCTTGCGAAAGACCATGACACCGTTGCTGATCGCCTCGATCCCGGTGAGGGCGGCGCAGCCGGAGCTGAAGGCCCGCATCACCAGGAACGGCACCAGGGGTTGCAGCGCACCCTTGTGGGCCTCGAGCAGTTCCTGGGTCTGGACCGTCTCGGGAATGGCACTGAGGTCACCCTTGACCAGGCGGGCCAGCCCCATGGCCAGCATCAGCAGGATGGCGCCGATGAAGGCGAAGGTCGGCAGGCTGAGCACGGCGGCACTGGAGCGCAGGCCCCGCAGGTTAATCACCATCAGCACCAGGGTGGCCGCCAGACAGAGGGGCACCGTCCAGTCGACCAGGGCCGGAACGTAGGAGGTGAGGGCGGCGATCCCGGCGGCGATGCTGACGGTAACCGTGAGCACGTAGTCGATCGCCAGGGAGGCCCCCGCCACCAGACCCGGCCCACTACCCAGGTTCTCGCTGGCGACGCTGTAGGAGCCCCCGCCGTGGGGGTAGGCCTTGATCGTCTGGCGATAGCTGATGGCGACGATCGCCATCAGGCTGAGGATAGCCAGGGTGATCGGCATCGTCAGGTTCAGGGCCGCTGCGCCCGCCGTCCCCAGGACCAGCACGATTTCCTGGGTGGCGTAGGCCACCGACGAGAGCGCATCGGAGCTGAGAACCGCCAGGGCTTCAGGGTTGGAGAGCCGTTCCTCGGCGTGGGCACTGGTGGGCAGAGGATTGCCCAGCAGCCAGTTCTTTAGACGAAGCATGGGGTGCGAATCGCCACGATTACAGTCGGATGCACAGGGTGCAGACCTCTGATCCTACGACCAGTGTCCGGGAGCGCGGCAAAACTTCACCAATCGCGGCGGTCCGGCGGGTGCTACAGCAGCCGGAACCGCTCCTCGGCCAGATGGTAGAGACGACGCCAGACCAAGCGGTTGGTGGCGACGACGATCAGGGCCATGACCATGGTGGCGGCGAACAGCAGCGACATCTGACTGTGCTCGCTGGCCTCGGCGATCAGGCTGCCCAGGCCCGGCGTGGCCAGTACCCGGTTGTGGAAGTGCAGGTACTCGCTGACGATGCTGGCGTTCCAGGCGCCGCCGACGGCGGTGACGATGCCGGTGATCAGGTAGGGGAAGAGGGCCGGCAGGATCAGGGTGGTCCAGCGCTGCAGGCGACTGAGCTGGAACACCTCCGCAGCTTCGACCATCTCACTGGGAATGGCCTGGGCTCCGGCAATGATGTTGAACAGCAGGTACCACATGGTGCCCAGCATCATCAGCAGTACCGATCCGATCTCCAGGCCGCCGCCGATGCTGGCCAGGGCGATCATCAGCACCGGAAACAGGGCAGTGGCGGGGATCGAGGCGGCGATCTGCACCAGGGGCTGCAGCACCCGGGCCAGCTCCGGCGATCGCCCGATTGCCACCCCGACGGGGATGGTCCAGAGCAGCGACAGGGTCAGGGCCGCCGCCACCCGCAGGCTGGTCCAGAGACCACCCTGGAGGATGCGGGCCCAGTCGGAGCCGCTCACCCCCTGGAGCAGATGCAGCACCTGGGGCAGCAGGTAGGCCAGCCACAGTGCCCCCAGCCCCAGCAGCAGCGGCGCCGCCCAGCGGCGGCGATGGCCGGGTTTGGTGGCCGGTTCCTCGCGGGGCCGGATGAAGCGGCGATCGAACCACTCCTCCAGGGGTTTGATCACTGTTTCGTCCAGGCGCCGCAGCAGCGCCGAGCGGCGGATCAGCTCCAGCACCACGGGCAGTTCAGCGCCATCAGACTCGCTCAGCTCGAACTTGAAGCGATCGCCCCAGGCGATCAGCGGTCGCCAGATCAGCAGGTCGGTGAGCACGATGATGCCGATCAGCACCCCCAGACCGACCACCAGGGCCCGGTAGTTCTGCTGGCTGGCCGCGGTGGCCAGAAACGAGCCCAGGCCCGGCAGCTGGAAGTTGCGGGATCCGAGGGTGAAGGACTCGATGGCGATCAGGAAGAACCAGCCCCCCGCCACGGACATGATGCTGTTCCAGATCAGGCCGATGGTGCCCGCAGGCAGATCCACCATCCAGAAGTTCTGCCAGGGGCTGAGACGGTAGTTGAGGGCGGCCTCGCGCAGCTCCCGGGGCACGCCGGTCAGGGACTGGTAGAAGCTGAAGGCCAGGTTCCAGGCCATGCCGGTGAAGATCAGCAGCACCGCCGCCAGCTCGATGCCGATGCGACTGCCTGGCACCAGATTGATCAGCGTCAGCATCACGGCGGGCAGAAAGGACAGCACCGGGATCGACTGCAGGATGTCGAGCAGCGGCAGCAGCACCATCCCGGCCAGCCGGTTGTAGTAGGCCAGGCTGGCGTAGCTGATGCTGAAGGTGAGGGAGAGCAGAAAGCCCGCCAGCATCCGCAGCAGGGTCTGGAGGGTGTAGGCCGGCAGGTTCCAGAGTTCCAGACTGACCTTGAACTGCGGGTCGTAGGCGCCCTTGAATTCCCCGGCGGTGGTGACCAGGGCGGCGATACCGGTGAGGAACAGAATCAGCAGCAGGGCATCCTGCCAGTTCCAGCTCTCCCGATCGGGGCTGCGATTGTCGGGGGTGAGGGTGCGGGTCATGGCCGGCATCAGAGGTCGAGGTTGTCCAGGAAGATTTCGCCGGAGGGCTCATCAAAGCTGTAGAGCTCGGCGTAGCGGCCCCAGTCGATGGCCGTCATCAGCTGACGGCTGGCTTCCTGGGTGGTGAAGTACCGTTCGAGGATGTCGAGGATCAGCTCCTCGGGCACCCGCTGATTGCGCTTCGCGCGCAGCAGGGTACTGATCTGCTGCACCAGGCGCACCCGGGTCAGCATCTGGTCGCGGATCAGGGTCTTGCGTTCGTCGATGCTGCCGGCGATGAACTGCTGGCCCTGGGGGGTGAGGTAGATGTCCCCCTCCTTGACCTCGGCCAGGCCCAGCAGCTTGGCGGCGTCGACAATCGGCAGGATGTCGTCCACCTCGAGCTGCAGTTCCTGCCCGAGACGGAACAGGTCCTCGCGCCGGTCTTCGATCAGCTCCAGCAGACCGGCCACGGAGCCGATGCGGACGTGGGGCAGGCTGGGGTAGGTTTCCGGTTCCGGTTCACTCGGGGTGATCACGGTGGGCAGGGGCTGCTCCTCATCCAGATCGGGGTTGGTGAGGATGCGGTAGATGCGGTCCACCGTGGACTGGAACTCGGCGCTCTTGCGATCGCGGTAGTGGGGCAGGGTCACGGAGAAGTCGGCGCGGATACGGCCCGGATTGCGCCCGAGCACAATGATCCGGTCGGCGAGGATCACCGCCTCCTCGATGTTGTGGGTGACGATCAGGATGCTGCGGGTGGGAATCCGTCGCTCCAGCCAGAGGTCGAGCAGCTCGAAGCGCAGGTTCTCGGCGGTCAGCACATCCAGTGCCGAAAAGGGCTCATCCATGCAGAGCAGTTCCGGCTGCACCGCCAGGGCGCGGGCAAAGCCCACCCGCTGGCGCATCCCGCCCGAGAGCTCCTTCGGGTAGGCATTTTCGAAGCCATCGAGACCGATGATGTCGATCATCTCCAGGGCCCGGGGTTTGCGCGCCTTGGGGTGGATACCCATGGCCTTGAGCCCCAGCTCCACGTTGTCCTGCACCGTCAGCCAGGGATAGAGGGCCGAGCTCTGGAAGACGATGGCGGCACCGGGGTTGAGGCCCTGCATCGGCCGGTTACGGTAGAGCACCTCGCCGTTGCTGGGCTCGATCAGCCCGGTGATGATCCGCATCAGGGTCGACTTACCGGAGCCGGATGGCCCCAGTAGGGCCACGATTTCACCCCCCCGCAGCTCCAGGCTGATGTTCTCGAGAATGGTGATCGAATTGCCGTTGGGCTGGCGGTAGGCTTTGTCCACATGGCGCAGACTGACCAGTACATCCCGTTGAGCACTCATGCCGCCGATCGCAGTTCGTCAAACCTTCATCCTAGGTCCTGTCTGGATGGGGGCCATGTATTGCAGACGATCCCGGCTCGGCATAATGGCAACGGACCCAAGGGCTGACCATGCGCATCCTTCTGGCGGAAGATGATCCCGGGCTGGCGGAACCCCTGCAGGAGTACCTGCGGCGTGAGCGCTACGACTGCGATTGGGTCACCGATGGTCTCCAGGCCTGGGCGCTGCTGCAGCGTACCGAGTATGATCTGCTGCTGCTGGACTGGATGATGCCGGGCCTGGATGGGCTCTCTCTCTGCCAGCGCCTGCGGGCCGCCGGTTCCTCGCTGCTGATCATTCTGCTCACCGCCCGGGATGCCCAGGAGGACATCATCCGGGGGCTGGAGGGCGGTGCCGACGACTATCTGGTCAAACCGGTGCGTCTGCGGGAGCTGGGGGCGCGGGTGCAGGCGCTGGCCCGTCGGGCAGCTCAGCCGTACCAGAGCTCCCTGCTGAGCTGGGGGGCGCTGCAGCTCGATCCCCGCTCGGGGCAGGTGAACTGGCAGGGTCAACCGGTGCCGCTGACGGCGCGGGAACTGTCGCTGCTGGAATACCTGATGCGGCACCCCAGCCAGCTCTTCAGCCGGGCCCAGCTGCTGGACCGGGTCTGGGGGCTCGACAGCGACTCCGGTGAGGAAACCGTCAAGACGCACCTCAATAATCTGCGCCGTAAGCTGAAGCAGGTTGGTTGTCCGGACCCGGTGGAAACCGTGAACCGCCTCGGCTATCGCCTGCGCAGCGAAACACCATGACCTGGCTGGGCCGTCTGCGCCGTTCCGCCTCCGGGCTATGGCTGCTCTACTTCAGCAGCCAGCTGCTGATCTTCGTGGGGTTTGCCCAGGTGGTGCGCAGCACCTACCTGACTCAACTGCAGGCTCAGTTCCAGGAGGACCGGATGGTGCTCGCGGACGAGCTGGTGACTCTGCCCCTACCGGAGCAGGGGCGGGTCCCCGATCTGGGGCGGGATCTGGCGGCGGAGCATCAGCAGGTGCAGTGGTTTGACCACCAGGGGCATCTGCTGGTCACGGTCGGGCTACCGCTGGATACAGCGGCACTGCTGCAGCGGCGCCAGAGTGTTTCCTGGCAGACTGCCCCCCTGCGGCTGACTATCACCCGCCGGGTGCTGGATCGGGGGGAGGTGGTGGGCTATCTGCGGCTGATCAGCGACGAGAGTGATGCGGAGCGGGAACTCCGCCGCCTGGATGTGGGCCTTCTGACCGGGATCCTCGGGGCGATCGCCCTCGGAGGGCTGGTGGCTACGGTCCTCACCCGCCGGGCCCAGCAACCGCTGCGCCAGAGCCTGGAGCGGCTGCGCCAGTTCACGGCCGATGCCTCCCACGAGCTGCGCAGCCCCCTGGCGGCGATCGCCAGCAATGCGGAACTGGCGCTGATGGATGCGGATCAGTTGCCGCCCGAACTGGTGCGGCGCTTGCAGGCGATCGAGCAGGGCAGCGAGCAGATGCGGGCCCTGGTGGAGGATCTGCTGCTGCTGGCCCGCACGGATCGGGGGGTGGATCTGCAACCCCAGTCCATCGACCTGAGTGGCCTGCTTGAGGATCTGCACCCGCAGTACGACGCTCAGGTTCTGCAGCGTGGGCAGCAGCTCAGCTGGCAGGTGGCTCCCTGCCTGGGGGTGAACGGTCAGCCGAGCCTGCTCACCCGGCTGTTCCGCAACCTGCTCGATAATGCCCTGCGCTATACCCCCGTCGGGGGCCGGATCAGCCTCAAGGCCGAGGCCTTGCGGGGCTGGGTGCGGGTGCAGGTGAGCGATACGGGCATCGGCATTGCCCCGGCAGATCAGACGCGGGTGTTCGAGCGCTTCTGGCGGGCCAACCCCTCCCGGCAGACCGAGGGCTTCGGGTTGGGGCTGGCGATCGCCCTGCAGATTGTGCGTGAGCACGGTGGCCGCATCAGCCTGCGCAGCCAGCCGGGGCAGGGAAGCTGCTTCACGGTACTGCTGCCCCGGGCGGAGGGATGACCCTAGGGCCTGCTTGAAAAGCTAGCGGAGAGTCGTGACCGGGCGTTGCCATAGCCAGCTGGGGTTCACTGATGGGCGGTGGGCTGGTAGGTGGGCAAATCCTTCCCTTCCCTCATGCAAAACCAACCACCCCAGGTTTTGCAGACAGCCCTAGGCTGGGTCCGGTCCTGTCAGCAGCGCCCTTGATGACGGCAGCCTATGGGTGGGCCTGGGATCTGCCTGCCACATCCCAGGCCTCGACTCCCGGATGGACAATTAGGAGTGGCATGGTGGATAAGCCAGCATGAATCGACTAGGACTGAATCCACAAGGTTGGCAGCACCAGTTGCTGCAGGGTGAGTGGCCTGCGTCGAGGCTACTGCTGCTGTCGGAGGTGACACCTGCGGATGAGGACTGTCTGCAGTCGGTTCCGGATCCTGCTTTTCCGCCTCTGGTGCTGTTAGGACCAGAGGAACAGTTCAGTCCTGAGTTGTGCTCCCGGGCACTGGCGGTGCTGCCCGAGGCGGATCTGAACGACTCGGTTCTGGCACTACTTCAGCGTCTTGCGCGGCTGGAGCACCAGAACATAGATGTGGAGCAGGACCTACCCCCGAATCCCCTCCAACATCTGGACTTCATCACTGCCGGTGGCCTGCCCGGCGGCCTTTATCAGAGCCGGATGGAGGCGGATGGACGCTTCTGGTTCAACTATGTCGCTCCGGTGACCCGTCAGCTCTTCGGTCTGGCACCGGATCAGTCGACCCTGCCGGGTGACGTGCTGAGCGAGATGGTCGCAGCAGAGGATCTGGACCGGGTGCAGGCAGCGATCCACACCGCGGTGACGGAGCTGACCCTGTACCGGGAGATGGTCCACATGACCGGTCGCCAGGGGCAGGCGTATTGGCTGGAGTGCATCGCCTATCCGCAGCGGGAGGCGGATGGGGCCGTGCAGCTCTACGGGCTGTTCATCGACCGGACCGAGGAATATACGGCCCGTCAGAATAAGCAATCGCTGGAGCGCGAGCTGAGGGTACGTCAGCAGCTGCAGGAGCGCCTGCTGGAGCTGATTCCCTCCAGCTACTCGATCTTCAACCTGGCGACCCAGACACTGGAAGCGATACCTGTTGCCGACCTTGCATCCTCGTTCGGGTTGACGGAGGGGAAGCGGGCTGATGACATCTTGCAGAGCCTACTGCATACCGATGATCGTCAGCGATGGAAGCAAGAGCTGGCACGGACCCGAACTCTGGCAGACGGGGAAGTCATGACCTCGGAACTGCGCTATCGCAATGCTCAGGGGGACTATTCACCTATCCGGACCTGGGCCCAGGTACTGGAGCGGGATGACTCCGGCCAGCCACTGCGGGTTGCCACAATCTCGGCCGACCTCTCCTGGCTACGCAGCATGGAATCCCAGCTGGAGCAGGCCTGGAATGCCCTGGACGTGGTGCTGGGTGAAACTGGCACCCTCTATTACTGCGATCCCTTGGATTCAACCCGACAGGGCCCCCTGACGTACTACAGCCCTGGTCTCTCTGAACTACTCGGCCTCGCTTCCCTGGCCCATTCGGGAGAGATTCGCTCGGCGCTGCTGGAACTGATGCATCCCGATGATCGCCCGGTCTACCAGACGCGTTGGACGGCAGGGGCAGCACTGCCGGTCGGACATCGATGGACTAACACCCTGCGCCTTCGCCAGGCAGATGGCCAGTACCGCTGGTATTGCAACCAGGGGTCGCTGATTTGCGATCGGGAGGGCGTGCTCTATTACCAGGGCATCGCTTTCGATATCACGAAGTTCCAGGAGACCCAGCAGGCGCTGGAGGAGGCATCGCGGGCCAAGGATCGCTTTCTGGCCCAGATGAGCCATGAGTTGCGTACACCTCTGACGGCGATGCTCAGCCTCGCCCAGAATCTGGCGGAGGGGATCTATGGTGAGTTGCCGACCGAGGCTGCCAACAAGCTTCAGTTGCTGCAGCAGAGCGGCAAACATCTGCTCAGCCTGATCGAGGATCTGCTCGACTACGGCCGGATCGCCAGCGGAGATATGCCCTGCCAACGCACGGCGCTGAATCCGGAGCATCTGGGCCGGGATGCCCTGGCGCTGGTGCAGCACCTAGCCGTTGAGAAAGGGGTGCAGATGCGGCTGATAGTTCCCTTCGGCGATCGCCACGCTCTGCTCGATGCACGACTGATCCGTCAGCTGCTGGTGAATCTGCTGCAGAATGCGATTCGCTTCAGCGGCCATGGCGATCTCATCGATCTGGAAGTCGGCTGGCTACCGGCAGGCGACCTGGTGCTGGCAGTGAGAGACCAGGGTCCTGGGACAGGGCTGATTTAAAGTCACTAGCCGGATTGTGGTGTAGGTGAGGATCCTGGAGAGGTGACCCAGCTGAGTAACCGACTGATGTCGTGGGCAACCGCCACTAGGCCATCGCGGATCGACTGAAAGCCATTCAGGCGCATGAGGTTGAGGGCGACAGTCCGCAGCCAGGCCCAGACCTGAGCCCCTCGACGCCCCTTGTAGCGGTGGTCGTCCTCCGCCAGTTGGACATCCCGGACCCAGTGCCAGCGGTTCTCGATATCCCAGCGCTGACGGATCAGGCGCAGGTACTGCTGGGGGCCTGGCTGACCGACAGATCGCTGAAAAGGCTTAGTGGGCCTGGTGTCTCAGGGTT
>CAWUMD010000070.1:0-10993 GCA_963923365.1 uncultured bacterium | reverse complement strand
TACACAAGGAGTATCGTCGGCAGCGTCAGATGTGTATAAGAGACAGGACTATCGTTGCTGCTCAGTTTGACGTTGCTGACTACCAGCAGGGGCTGTAACTGCTCCAGCCCCTGCAGGAACTGACGCATGCCGGCATAGTTGCCCTCGAGCACCAACTCCACCGTTGACTGCTTCAACCGGCCCACGGCGGCGCTACCGAGGGCATTGTCGGTGACCGGGGCACTGCTCTTGACCTGGTAGCTCTTCAGCGTCAGTCCCGGTGACAGCTTCACCCGTCCCGAAACGTCCAGCAGCAGTGTGTTCATCACCTGGGGACGGGCGAACAGCTGCTGAATCGCTTGCAGTCGGGCCTGGGCCTTGGCCCGGGCCTGCAGGGCTTCGACCTGGGTGCGTTGCCGGAGATTCAGCTGCTGCACCTGGGCCTCCAGGCCACTGACCTCCTGGGTGAGCTGGCTGCTCTGGTCCTGCAGGGGGGGGATCAGCATCGACCAGAGGTAGGCAGCCCCGCCCAGACCGGCCACGGCCAGCAGCAGGCCGATCACGGCGGGCGTGAGGGTGAGGCCGAATAGAGTCTGGTAGCTGCCGCTGCCGGTATTGCTGGCGGTCATGGCTTGATGACCCCCAGGCGTTGCAGCGTCTGGATGCGGCTGACTAGTCCCTGGGCACCCAGTTGCGCGAGCTGGGGGAGCAGGGCTGTGGCCGGGGTGGGGCTGAGGCTGCCACCCAGGCTGAAGCTGACCAGGGCGGGGCCGAGGGCCACCGCAGTCTTGCCGTCCTTACCGGTAGTGGTTGGGGGTGCGAGGGTCTCCGCCTTCTCCAGCCCCAGACTGGTGGGGGTGTAGAGCGGCGATCGCTGCAGCGACAGCAGCAGATCGTTGGCTGCATCGTAGCTGCGGGCCTTGCCCAGCAGCTTGATGCTGTCGCCGCCGCCGGGTTGCTCCAGCCCGGTGATCTGCACCGTCGTGGGTGTGCGGGCTGCCAGGTCCGTCAGCACCGCTGACCAGGAACGCAGTCGGGTAAAGATACTGGCCAGACTGTCGGCATCCTGATTCAGCTGGTCGGTTTCTCTGCGGAGCTGCTCGACCTGCCGGGCCTGACTGCGTAGGCTGACCAGCTGACTGCTGAGCAGATCCTTCCTTGCCTGCAGGCTGGCCAGTTCCTGGCCCTGCTTCCACCAGAGGCCGAGCACGGCCAGGGGGGCGACCACGGCGATCGCCAGCCCGCCCAGCAGTGGCAGCGGAGACTCCGTCGGTCGGGGGCGGCCGGGGGAGCTTGCCCCCGTAGCCCGTTCCCGCAGCAGATTGACGTCGAGACTGTACATTCCCTAAACCTCCCGTAGGGCCAGACCGATGGCGGTGGCCAGGGCGGGTCGGTGCGTGGCGGACCCCTGCCCCTCCAGCCCCAGCACCTCGCTCGGGTCCACCAGACTGGTGGGCAGTCCGAGGCGCTCGGTGAAGTAGTCGGCCAGACCTGACAGGGCCGCGACCGGACCGCTCAGGTAGATCTGGGCTACCTCCATCTGGGTGTCCTGGGAGAGGTAGAAGTCCACCGAACGGCGCAACTCGTCCTCCAGATCCCGCAGCCCCCGCAGCAGCGCCTGTTCGGTAGGGCTGGCGGTGGCGGCGTCATCCCCCAGCTGCACCGGGATGCTCAGCAGCCGCTCCAGATCCGGTGGGGCAATCAGTCCCTGGGCCCGATCCGTGAGGGTGAGCAGGTGCCAGCCACCGCTGGGGATCACCCGACTGAAGCGGGGGATGCTGTCCACCAGAATGCTGATGTCGGTATTGGTGGGATTGAGGCTGATCAGGACGACGCCGTCCTGCGGGCCGAAGCGCCGCAGGGGTTCCCGCAGGGTCCGAATCAGGGCGAACACCCCCGGTTCCAGGACCGACAGCGACAGTCCGGCGCCTCGACAGACCTCGAGATAGCGATCGGTGACGACTTTGCGGGTCGCCACCATCAGCACGTTCACCTTTTCGATCTCGTCGATGTCGATGAAGTAGTCGAGCTTCAGGTAGTCGAGGTCGGCCTCCTCCCGGGCGTAGGGCAGATAGAGGGCGGCTTCCTGATGCATCAGCATCGCTTCCAGGTCCGCATCCTCGAGCTCTGCGGGCAGGGGGATCAACCGCGTGGTCGCCTCCTGGGTGGGGAGGGCCATGACGGTGTGCCGGGCCTTGAGGTGGTTCTGCTTCAGCAGCTGACGCAGGCGATCGCCCACCAGGTCCGGTCGCACCAGCTCCCCCTCCCGGAAGCACTCCTCCGGGAGGGGTTCCGAGAGGGCCTGGCGCAGTTGCAGGCGATTGCCCTGGCGCTGCACTAGGGCCATATGGATCATGTCCGGGGTCAGGTCAAGGCCGAGAACCCCGGGAGCAGGGAGCAGATGGGACAGCGCCGCGATCAAGACTGGCAGCCCGGAAAAGCACCTGCATGCTACCGAAGGAATCCGGAACTGCCTACCAACTGTGAGGCAATCCTTAACGTTCGCACCCGATAGCCTGCTGCAGGCGGGTGAAGCCTCGCTCCCGCAGCCGCTGGCTGAGGCCCTGCTGAATCTCCCGCACCAGCCCCGGACCTTCGTAGATCCAGCCGGTGTAGACCTGCACCAGACTGGCCCCGGCGGTAATCTTGGCCCAGGCATCCTCGGCGCTGAAGATGCCGCCGACGCCGATGATCGGCAGGCTGCCACCGGTGTGGCCGTGAATCAGCCGGATCACCTCGGTGGAGCGCTGACGAACCGGCGCGCCACTGATCCCACCAGCCTCCTGGTCGATCGGGTTGCCGGTGCGGGCCAGGGTGCGGGTCTTCAGCTGATCGCGGCGGATGGTGGTGTTGGTGGCGATGATCCCGGCCATGCCCTGGGCCCGGGCCAGCTCCACCACGGCGATTACGTCCTCGTCGCTCAGATCCGGGGCAATCTTCACCAGCAGCGGCTTACCCTCGTGGTTTTCGGCCTGCAGCCCCGCCAGAATCGGCTCCAGCTCGCGGCTGGCCTGGAGATCCCGTAGCCCCGGGGTGTTGGGCGACGAGACATTGATCACGAAGTAGTCGCCCAGATCCCGCAGTAGCCGGAAGCTACCGATGTAGTCTGCCGGGGCATCGGCCAGGGCAGTGACCTTCGACTTGCCCAGGTTCACCCCCAGGGGCACCGGGTGGGGCGCCACTCCGACGCTGGCCCGCAGCCGCTCGGCCATGGCCGCGGCTCCTTCGTTGTTGAAGCCCATGCGGTTGAGGGCCGCCAGGTCCTCCGGCAGTCGGAACAGGCGGGGCTGGGGATTCCCCGGCTGGGCGTGGAAGGTGACGGTGCCGACCTCAGCAAAGCCAAAGCCCAGGTCCGGCCAGACTTCGGCGGCGAGGCCGTTCTTGTCGAACCCGGCAGCCAGCCCGACAGGATTGGCGAAGTTCAGGCCCCAGAGCGACTGCTCAAGGCTGGGGTCCGGGGCGCTGCAGGCGTTGCGCAGCTGGCTGCGCAGCAGCTTCGTGGGCCAGCCGTCGCGGCTGCGGTGTAGACCGGCCAGGAAGGCGATCGCCTGCTGGGACATCCACTCGGGGTCGGCATCCACATCGGCCAGCAGCAGGGGACGGACCAGGGCTTTATAGAGATCCACGGGCAGCGGCAGAAGCATCCAATCCACTGTAAGTTGCCCGACCCCGCCAGAATGGTGACCGTGCCGAACGGAGACCCATGGACGAGATCAGCCTGCTGGACCGCATCCGGGCCGACTACGCCCGCTTCCCCGATAACCAGGACTACGACCTCTACGCCGAGGACGTGGAATTCCGCGATCCCCTCAACCGCTTCCGGGGCCGCGATCGCTACCGGGCCAACATCGGCTTCATCGCTCGCTGGTTCCGCGACATCGACCTGCAGCTCCACGACCTCGGGCGCGAGGGTGACATCCTCCACACTCGCTGGACCCTCAGTTTCACCAGTCCGCTGCCCTGGCGTCCCCGTACGGTGATCCACGGCCACACCGAGATGAGCCTGAACGCCGAGGGTCTGATTGCCCGTCACATCGACACCTGGGAGACGCCGCCGCTGGCGGTGCTGCGCCAGCAGTGGCCGGGCCGACGAACGGCCCCGGAATCACGACTCTAGAATGGGGTTCATATTTCTTTGCGAAATCCAGCGAGGCCCGCATGCGCGTAATTCTGATGACCGGCAAGGGCGGCGTCGGCAAGACGTCCGTTGCCGCGGCGACAGGCCTGCGCTGCGCCGAGCTGGGCTACAAAACCCTGGTGCTGAGCACCGACCCGGCCCACTCCCTGGCCGATAGCTTCGACCTTGAGCTCAGCCACGAACCCCGCGAGGTGAAGCCCAACCTCTATGGCGCCGAGCTGGACGCCCTGATGGAACTGGAGGGCAACTGGGGCGCAGTCAAGCGCTATATCAGTGAAGTGCTCCAGGCCCGTGGTCTGGATGGTGTGGAGGCCGAGGAACTGGCGATCCTGCCGGGCATGGACGAGATCTTCAGTCTGGTGCGGATGAAGCGGCACTACGACGAAGGCGAGTTCGACGTGCTGATCATCGACTCCGCGCCCACGGGTACTGCCCTGCGTCTGCTCAGTCTGCCGGAGGTGGCGGGCTGGTACATGCGCCGCTTCTACAAGCCCCTGCAGGCGGTGTCGGCGGCCCTGCGGCCCCTGGTCGAACCGCTGTTCCGCCCCGTGGCCGGGTTCTCCCTGCCCAACACCGAGGTGATGTCGGCGCCCTACGAGTTCTATGAGCAGCTGGAAGCCCTGGAGAAGGTGCTGACCGACCCGATCCAGACCTCAGTGCGGCTGGTCTGCAACCCCGAGAAGATGGTGATCAAGGAGTCCCTGCGGGCCCACGCCTACCTCAGCCTCTACAACGTCGGCACCGATCTGGTGATCGCGAACCGGATCATCCCCGACAGCGTCAGCGATCCCTTCTTCCAGCGCTGGAAGGAGAACCAGCAGAAGTACCGTCAGGAAATCCAGGACGACTTCAGCCCGCTGCCGATCAAGGAAGTGCCGCTCTACTCCGAGGAGATGTGCGGTCTGGCGGCCCTGGAGCGGCTCAAGGACACCCTCTACGCCAATGAGGACCCGACCCAGGTCTACTACAAGGAGACCACCCTCAAGGTGGTGCAGCAGGGCAACGACTACAGCCTCGAGGTCTACCTGCCGGGCATTCCCAAGAGTCAGGTGGACCTGAGTAAGACCGGTGATGAACTGAACATCCGCATCGGTAATCACCGCCGCAATTTGGTGCTGCCCCAGGCCCTGGCGGCCCTGCAGCCCGCGGGCGCGAAGATGGAGGATGATTACCTCAAAATCCGCTTCGCCCAGGTGGCGTAAGGAGTCCCCGTGAGCCTGCTGGCCCGCGCCCAACTGGTGGAGATCGAGAAGGATCTGCGCAGTTTCGACTTGCCGGACTGGCAGGTGGCGCGCCAGCAGGACGAGGAGCGCATCCGCCTGCACGGTGAGTGGGAGAGTGAGGACGCCTTCCTGGAGGTGGAGTTCCTCTGCGACCTGACGCCTGATGGGGAACCACCCCAGGCGGAGGTGCACTACATCGACTACCGCTGCGATCGCGAGGTCACCTTCACCGCCGACTACGCTGCCATTCTCGATTTGGTGCGGCAGATGCTCGGCGGCAACTTCCAGGTCTGGAGCGGCAGCGGTGACCAGCCCATCGGCAGCTTCTTCGGGGTATGAGATTCGGGTCGGTCACCCGCCGGGACTGGCAGCCGGGCGATCGCGCTGCGGCCGCTGACCTAATCGCAGCGGTGCTGGCAGAGTACGGCCTCGGCTGGGAACCCGGCGGGGCCGACCGCGATGTACTGGCGGTGGAGGAGTGCTACCTCGACCGGGGAGGTTGCTTCTGGCTGCTGGAGCAGGCCGGGGAACTGGTGGGTACTGGTGCCTGGATGCCCCTGGATCTGCCGGGGGTGGTGGAGATCCGCAAGATGTACCTGCGGCCCGCGGTGCGTGGTCAGGGCCTGGGCCGCTGGCTGCTGATGGAACTGGAGGCCAGCGCCCGGGCTGCCAGGTATCGGCAGGCCCGGGTGGAAACCGCCTCGGTGCTGCGGGAAGCGGTGCGGCTCTACGAAGGTGCGGGCTATCGCCCCCTGCCGGAGGTGGAGACAGCCCGCTGCGATCGCGCCTATTTCAGAGACCTGTAACTCAGGCGCGGTGGGCGTGGACGTGCTTCCACTGGCCGTTGATGGCCTGCCAGACGCGAGTCTCTTGAATCTGGGCGGTCTGGGGCTCACCGTTGCCATCCAGATACTGAGTCAGGCGGACGTAGCTGATTACCGCACCCTGATCGCCCAGCAGCCGCACGTGGGGCTGGCTCATGGTCACGGTCTTGGGGCTGCTGCTGCCGCCAAGGTTGAAATAGAACTGGTGAAAGGGCAGTCCCTGGACGAGGTGACCCTGGGCTTCCGCCTCGAAGCAGGTGATGCTGCTGTCGCAGAGGCTGCTGTAGGTGGCCCAATCCGCCGCCATGATGCTGTCCAGCAGTTGCTGATTGAGGGCGAGCAGGTCCTGTTCGAGGGTCATGGCTGATGTTTCGGTAGGGAATCGGATGGCCAGAGGCCACTTCCCATTGTCTGCGTAGAATCGGATCAATCCCCGTTCCCCGTCCGGTCATCGAGCAGATTCACGGCCAGCTCAAGGGCCTCAAACCCAGCCAACTGAAGCAGCTGCAGAAGCTTTACCACCAGCGCCTGCCCCTCGACTGCATCGTCACCCCCGAGTTCGCCGAGCGGCTGGCGGCGGTGAGCAGCGAGATCGCCCAGCCGGTGTCCTGCTACGTCAACCGGCGCGGGCAGGTGATCCGCGTCGGCGTGGGTAGTGTCCGCCAGACCCAGATTCCCCTGCAGGAACTGCCCCGCTACGGCGTCGAGCGGCTCTGCGGCATCCGCTGCATCAGCACCCAGCTCAAGCCCGAACCCCTGGGGGACGCCCTGCTCACCTCCATGGCCCTGCAGCGTCTCGATGCCCTGGTGGTGCTCTTGCTCTCGGGCAAGGGGGTGCAGCGTAAGGGCGGTGGCTCCAGCGGCTACGTGCAGCAGGCCCATCTGGCCCACCTGGTACCCCACCCCGAGACCCGCTGGATGGTCTCGCCGCCCCTCGACCTCGACACCCTCGATGCCCAGCATCTGCTGGAGTTCGTCGAAGGGCTGGAGCAGGAATTCAGCCGCGAGACGGCGGTGCTGGACACGGCCAACCCGAGCGAGCGGGTGCTGCTGGTGGGGGTGAAGACCCAGCTGCTGAGCGATCGCCGCTTCCAGGAAGGGCTGACGGAACTGCAGCGACTGGTGGAGACGGCAGGCGGCACGGTGGTCGAAACCGTGCAGCAGCGGCGCCAGCGGGTTCACCCGGTCACCGTGGTCGGCGAAGGCAAGGTGGAGGAAGTGGCCCTGGCTGCCCAACGCTGCGGTGCCGATCTGGTGGTTTTCGACCGAGAGCTCTCCCCGGCCCAGGGGCGCAACCTCGAGCAGCAGATCGGCGTACGGGTGCTCGATCGCACCCAGGTGATTCTCGACATCTTCGCCCAGCGGGCCCAGTCCGGCGCAGGCAAGCTGCAGGTGGAGCTGGCCCAGCTGGAGTACCAGCTGCCCCGGCTGGTGGGCCGGGGACAGGCGATGTCCCGGCTGGGGGGTGGCATCGGCACCCGTGGTCCCGGTGAAACCAAGCTGGAGACCGAGCGGCGGGCAATTCAGCGGCGCATGGCCCGGCTGCAGCGGGAGGTGAACGAGCTGATGGCTCACCGGGCTCGGCTGCGCCAGCAGCGCCAGCGCCGGGATATGCCCAGCGTCGCCATCGTCGGCTACACCAATGCGGGCAAGTCCACCCTGCTGAACGTGCTCACGGAGGCGGGTATCTATACCGCTGACCAGCTGTTCGCCACCCTCGATCCCACCACCCGTCGCCTGCAGGTGCCGGACCTGGACAGTGATGGTCAGCAGACGGTGCTGATCACCGATACGGTCGGTTTCATCCACGAACTGCCGCCGCCGCTGATGGATGCGTTCCGGGCCACCCTTGAAGAGGTGACCGAAGCGGATGCGGTTCTGCATCTGGTCGACCTCTCCCATCCGGCCTGGGATGCCCACATCCAGTCGGTGCATGCGATTCTGCGGCAGCTGCCGGTGGCGGCGGGGCCGATGCTGATCGCCTTCAACAAGATTGACCAGGCTCCCTCGGAGCATCTGCAGCTGGCCCAGCACCACTATCCCCAGGCGGTGTTCCTCTCCGCCATGCAGGGTCTGGGGCTGGAGACTCTGCGCCTGAAACTGGCCCAGCTGCTGGATTACGCCCGGGCCCAATCCTGATGTAATCCCACAGTTTTCCGAGCGGCGAACCGGAGTTATTTCGGCCTTGGTGCATAATGATCGCTCAGAGCATGTAGTGACACGCGACAGGACTTACGGACTATGACGCTCCGTCTTGGTGATATCGTCCCCAACTTCACCCAGCAGTCCCAGCTGGGCGAGATCAACTTCTATGACTGGGCCGGCGACAGCTGGGTTGTGCTGTTCTCTCACCCCGCCGATTACACCCCCGTCTGCACCACCGAGCTGGGCATGGTTGCCAAGCTCCGTGACGAGTTCAACAAGCGCAACGTCAAGACCATCGCCCTGAGCGTTGATGATGCCGAGTCCCACAAGGGCTGGATCGGTGACATCAACGAAACCCAGAGCACCGTGGTCGATTACCCGATCCTGGCGGACGCGGACAAGAAGGTGTCCGAGCTGTACGACATGATCCACCCGAACTCCAGCACCGGCACCACCCTGACCGTGCGCTCGGTGTTCATCATCGACCCCGCCAAGAAGCTGCGTCTGCAGATCACCTATCCCGCCAGCACCGGTCGTAATTTCGACGAGATCCTGCGGGTGATCGACTCCCTGCAGCTGACCGATAACTACAGCGTTGCCACCCCCGTCAACTGGACCGATGGCGGTGACTGCGTGGTGGTGCCCTCCATCCCCACCGATGTGGCCCGTGAGAAGTTCCCCAAGGGTGTGACCGAAGTCAAGCCCTACCTGCGTCTCACCCCCCAGCCCAACCGCTAGTTGTTAGCAGGGTCCTGACCTGAACGGGGAGAGCACAAGGCTCTCCCCGTTTTTCGTTGGGCGTTCAATGGTAACCATGGGAAATCGATTCCCTCCTTCTCTCAATGGCAATTCTGCATCCCATAGACTGAGTTGCAGGTAATCTGCGGCGGGTATCTCGCGATGTCAGTCACGCTTACGGGGGCTGAGGTTCGTCAGCCGGTTGCGGCTTGGCACAGCCTCTCGGTGGAGGACTGTCGGCGCCAGTTGGGGGCCGAGGCCCAGGGGCTGACAGGCGAGCAGGTGCAGGCCCGGCTGGCCCAGTACGGAACGAATGAGCTGGTGGAGCAGGCGGGGCGCAGCCCCTGGCGGATTCTGCTCGACCAGTTCGCCAACATCATGCTGCTGATGCTGCTGGCGGTGGCGGTGGTGTCCGGGGGGCTGGATCTGCGCAATGGCGAGTTCCCCAAGGATGCGATCGCGATTCTGGTGATCGTGGCCCTGAATGCGGTCCTCGGTTACCTGCAGGAGAGCCGGGCAGAGCAGGCCCTGGCAGCGCTGAAGAACATGGCGGCGCCAACGGTGCGCGTGCGCCGGGATGGCCGTGACCAGCAGGTGCCCGCCGCCGACCTGGTGCCAGGGGATCTACTGCTGCTGGAGGCAGGCGATCAGGTACCCGCCGATGCCCGACTGGTGGAGAGCGCCAACCTGCAGGTGAAGGAATCAGCCCTGACCGGCGAGGCCGAGGCGGTGCAGAAGCTGACGGACGTGCAGCTGCCCGCCGAGACCGTGGTCGGCGATCGCAGCAACTGTCTGTTCCAGGGCACGGAGATTCTCCAGGGCCGGGGCCGGGCCCTGGTCTACGCCACAGGCATGAACACCGAACTGGGCCGGATTGCCGCTCTGCTCCAGAGCGTCGAGAGCGAGAAGACGCCTCTGCAACAGCGCCTCGACAAGCTGGGCAACGTGCTGGTGAGCGGATCCCTGGCCCTGGTGGCCCTGGTGGTGATCGTCGGCGTTCTCAGCGGTCAGTCCTGGGAGGAACTGCTCTCCGTCGGCCTGAGCATGGCGGTGGCGATCGTGCCCGAGGGGCTGCCCGCAGTGATCACCGTCGCCCTTGCCATTGGCACCCAGCGGATGGTGCAGCGGGCCAGCCTGATCCGCCGCCTGCCCGCCGTCGAGACCCTGGGGTCGGTGACCACGATCTGCTCCGACAAGACCGGCACCCTCACCCAGAACAAGATGGTGGTGCGCCAGATTCGCACCCTCGACCACAACTTTCTGGTGGCTGGGGAGGGCTACGCGCCGGTGGGCCACTTCGCCCTCGGCGATCGGATCATCGTCCCCAGCGACTACCGCGACCTGCAGCTACTGCTGGCGGCTGGGGCGATCTGCAACGACGCTGCCCTGGTGCCCGAGGGCGAGCAGTGGGGCATCGTCGGTGACCCGACCGAGGGCTCGCTGCTGACCGCGGCGGCCAAGGCGGGCATCGACCCGGAGGGCCTGCGCACGGTGCTGCCGCGCCAGGACGAGATTCCCTTCACCTCCGAGCGCAAACGCATGAGCGTGGTGGTGGCCGACACCGGCGAGACCACCCTGACGATCCGCGAGGGCCAGCCCTACGTGATGTTCGTCAAGGGCTCGGCGGAACTGATTCTGGCCCGCTGCCGCCGCTGCTACGGCCATGCCCGGATCGAGGACCTGTCGGACGACACCCGCCGCCGCATCCTTGAGGCCGGGGAAGCCATGGCCAGCGATGGCATGCGGGTGCTGGGCATCGCCTACCGTCCGGTTGCCAGCGCCGATGTGGATGAGGATGCCGAGCAGGAGCTGACCTGGCTGGGGCTGATCGGTCAGATTGATGCGCCCCGGCCGGAGGTGCGCCAGGCGGTCAGCCGCTGCCGTCAGGCGGGCATCCGCACCGTGATGATCACCGGCGACCACCCGCTCACGGCGCGGGCGATCGC
>CAWUMD010000069.1:0-11005 GCA_963923365.1 uncultured bacterium | reverse complement strand
GGTCGACGACATCCAGTTCATCGAGGGCAAGGAGTACACCCAGGAGGAGTTCTTCTACACCTTCAATGCACTGCATGAGGCGGGCAAGCAGATTGTGCTGGCCTCGGACCGGCCCCCCAGCCAGATTCCCCGCCTGCAGGAACGCCTGATCTCCCGCTTCTCCATGGGGCTGATCGCCGATATCCAGTCGCCGGACTTCGAAACCCGGATGGCGATTCTGCAGAAGAAGGCCGAGTGCGAGAACATGCGCCTGCCCCGGGAGGTGATCGAGTACATCGCCGCCCGCTATACCTCCAATATCCGGGAACTGGAAGGGGCGCTGACGCGGGTGGTGGCCTATGCCTCGATCTCCGGTCTGGCCCTGACGATGGAGAACATCGCGCCGGTGCTCACGCCCCCGAGCGAGAAGATGGAGCTCTCACCGGACATGATCCTCAAGGCGGTGGCGGAGGTGTTCGAGGTTTCCGTGGAAGACCTCAAGGGCAATTCCCGCCGTCGTGAGGTCAGCCTGGCCCGCCAGGTGGGGATGTTCCTGATGCGGCAGCACACGGAACTGAGCCTGCCCAAGATCGGGGATCAGTTCGGCGGCAAGGACCACACCACGGTCATCTACAGCTGCGACAAGATCACCCAGCTGAAGAGCAGCGATCCCCAGATGGGCAAACAGCTGCAGCTGATCAGCGATCGCCTGCACATGGCCCAGCGGGGCCGCTGATTCTTCCCAGACATACGCAAAAGCCCGGCATCTGTGCCGGGCTTTTGCAGGGGCGATCGCCTCAGGCTCGGGCGAGGGAAAGGGCCGCGCCCATCCCCACCTGCAGGTCCTCCTGGCTGAGGCGACCATCGTGGTCGAGATCAAAGGCATCGAACACCGCATCGGTGCCCAGCCATTCCTCGCGGCTGATCCAGCCGTCCCCATCGAGGTCGCACAGTTCGAAGACCTCATGGGCAGCATGGGTGAACACCGCCGTGCCCTCCAGCTGTGCCAGCCGATGGCGCAGCATCCCCTCCAGGGTTTCGATGGCTGCTACGAACCCCCGAATGCCCTCATCCAGCTTCTCGTGGGCCATGGCATCCTCGGCCAGCAGGGCGCTGAAGGCAGCGGCATCGAGATGGATCTGATCGTCGGTGCTGAGTTGCGCCGACCGATCCGGGTCGAGATGTCGGATCACCGTTTCGGTACTGCCCCGCAGCTGATCGAGCAGCTTGGGTGAAATGGTGAGCAGGTCGCAGCCCGCCAGTTCGAGGATTTCGCCGACGTTGCGGAAGCTGGCTCCCATCACCTCGGTGCGATAGCCATAGCGCTTGTAGTAGTGATAGATACGGGTTACGGACTGAACGCCGGGGTCGTCGGCCCCCGCGTAGTCCTGGCCGGTTTTGGCCTTGTACCAGTCGAGGATGCGACCGACGAAGGGTGAGATCAGGGTGACGCCCGCCTCGGCACAGGCGACCGCCTGCCCGAACCCGAACAACAGTGTCAGGTTGCAGTGAATTCCCTCCTGTTCCAGCTGCTCCGCTGCCCGGATGCCTTCCCAGGTGGAAGCAATCTTGATCAGGATGCGCTTGCGGTCGTAGCCTGCCGCTTCGTACATGCCGATCAGCTTGCGGGCCTTGGCGATGGTGCCGGGGGTGTCGTAGGAGAGTCGGGCGTCGACCTCGGTGGAGACCCGGCCGGGGACGATATCGAGGATGCGACAGCCGAAGGCGACGAACAGTTCATCGATGGCATCGGCGACGACGGTATCGACCGATGCGGCCTGCCCCTGCTGGGCCCGCACCCGCCGTAGGGTTTCATCCACGATCTCCTGGTACTCCGGCATCTGGGCGGCGGCGGTAATCAGGGAGGGATTGGTGGTGGCATCCCGGGGGGTGAACTGTTCGATCGAGCGGATGTCGCCGGTGTCGGCCACCACCACGGTCATGGTCTTGAGCTGGTCCAGCTGGGAAGTCATCGTCGGCATCCTCAACGGTTGAGCCATTCCGGCGGCAGCTTGGCTGCTGCGGGCGCATCCACCATAAAGCAGAGCTCTCCCGCCGGGTGGATGAGTCGGCTGGGATAGCGATCGCCATCGCCCTCGACAGCCAGTACGGCGGCCAGGGCGTCGGCCTTGTCGGCCCCGGAAATCAGAAACCAGACCTGCCGGGCGGCATTGATCGTAGCGGCTGTGAGGCTGAGCCGCGGTTGGCCCTGGCGATCGCCCACGGTCACCCAGCCCGGAGCCGTCAGGGCTGCGGTATGGGGGAACAGCGAGGCTGTGTGGCCGTCATCGCCCATGCCCAGCAGCACCAGATCGAGCTGGGGGGGCGCCCCACAGATGTGCTGCAGGGTCTGCTCATAGACGGCAGCGGCCTCGGCGGGGCTGGGTAGATCCGTCGGCATCGGATGGATCTGGGCCGCTGGAATCGACACCTGGCTGAGCAGGGTGCGTCTGGCCATGCCGTAGTTGCTGTCGGGGTGATCCGGTGGCACCCAGCGTTCATCCCCCCAGAACACCTGCATCCGGGCCCAGGGCAGGTCCCGGGTTGCCAGCCCTGCGTAAACAGGGGCCGGGGTGCTGCCCCCGGCCAGGGCGATCGCAATCCGATCCCGGTTCGTCGCCAGCTCGCTCAGCCGGTGGGCAAGGCGGTCCGTGGCGGTGGCGATCAGGGCTTCGCGATCCGGCAGGACCTGCAGCTGCACCGGATGGCCCTCAGCCCGCGTGCTTTTCATGGTGTCCCCCGAACTGGTAGCGCATCGCCGAGAGCACCTGATTGGCGAAGTCGTCCTCGCCGCGGCTAGCGAAGCGGGAGAAGAGGGCGGCCGTCAGCACCGGTGCGGGTACGGAGGTGTCGATCGCCGCCATCGCGGTCCAGCGACCCTCTCCGGAATCCGAGACCCGGCCACCGAATTCCTTCAGGTCCGGGCTTTCGTGCAGGGCGGTGGCCGTCAGGTCCAGCAGCCAGGAGGCGACGACGCTGCCCCGCCGCCAGAGCTCGGTCACCGCCGCCAGATCCAGGTCGTAGCGGTAGTGTTCGGGGTGGCGCAGGGGGGAGGTTTCCGCGTCCACCTCGCGACCGACATGGCCGACATTGGCGTGACGCAGGATGTTCAGCCCCTCGGCGTAGGCGGCCATGATCCCGTATTCGATCCCGTTGTGGACCATCTTCACGAAGTGACCGGCTCCGGCGGGACCGCAGTGCAGCCAGCCTTCCTCCGCCGGGCTGACCGGGCCGGTGCGACCGGGCGTGCGCTCGGCGGTCCCCACCCCCGGTGCCAGACACCGGAAAATCGGCTCCAGGTGCTGCACGGTGGCGGTTTCGCCGCCAATCATCAGGCAGTACCCCCGCTCCAGACCCCAGACCCCGCCGCTGGTGCCGCAGTCGAGGTAGTGGATGCCCTTCTCCTTCAGTTCCTCGGCCCGGCGGATATCGTCCTGGTAGAGGGAGTTGCCGCCATCGATCAGGATGTCGCCCGCACTCAGGTGGGGCAGCAGTTGGGCGATGGTGTCATCCACCGAGGCGGCGGGCACCATCATCCAGATCGCCCGGGGTGGGCTCAGCTGGGCCACCAGATCCGCCAGGGAGCTGGCACCGGCGGCGATCGCCCCCGCCTCAATCAGACTCTGCAGTTCTTCGGTGCGGCGTTTGTAGCCGACCACGCGGTGACCGTCTCGCATCAGGCGGGTTGCCATGTTGGCACCCATGCGGCCAAGGCCAATCAGTCCCAGTTCCATGACCCGGTTCCGTTCGTCAGACAAATCCTAGAACCGGGATCGGAGGCCGTCATCGCCTCTGCCGACTAACTTCCGATTTTCTGCAGCCCCAACAGCACAACGGCGACCCCGGGATTCGGAGTCGCCGCTGGGCAGCTTGCAAGCGATGTCGGAACTAGAACTGGTTCAGGTTGACGCCCTGTTCCTTGGCGAAGGCGCTCAGACCCTTCTTCCCGATGGTCTTGAGGGCCTTGGTGGAAAGGCGCAGCTTGACGAAGCGCTTGCCTTCCGGCCACCAGATGCGCTTTTCCTGCAGGTTGACGTGCTGCAGACGCTTGGTGCGGCGGTGGGAGTGGGAGATGGCCATGGCATTGTTGGCCTTCTTGCCCGTCAGTTCGCAGACGCGGGACATGGAGGTACTCCGGAGCGGTTTTGCATGCAGCTTTCTATCCTACCAAGCTGCGGAACCCCCTTCAAACGCTGGCTCGGGCCCAGGGACCCCCGCAGACGGTGGCACCGCCGTCCCCGGGCTGGAAATTACTCCACTGGCGATCGCGATAGATACGGCGACCGCGGCAGTCCACCACCACCTTCACCGGTTTGAGATCCTCGCGCCGCACCGTCGCCCGGAACTCCCAATACTGCTTGGCACTGCGCTTGAGATCGTCGACGCAGATCGACTGAAACGCCTCATGGCGGCAGAACAACGGTCCGGCCTGCGCGGGCAGGCAGACCAGGAACCAGAACAGCAGCAGGGTCAGAAGGGTGCGCATCGTATCCATATCTTTACAATGGTTGAGGCCCACTCCGCCTATCTTCGGAACTCCATGACACCGCCTGCTGTCCGGATTGAACGGCTCGTCAAACGCTACGGCTCCGTCGAGGCGGTGCAGGATGTCGGTTTCCAGGTGGAAGCCGGAGAAATCTTCGGGCTGCTTGGCCCCAATGGCGCCGGCAAGACCACGACGCTGCGCTGCCTCTGTACCCTCAGCTGCCCGGATGGGGGCCTGCTGGAGGTGGATGGCATTTCCGTCACCGACCAGCCCCGAGCGGTGCGCCAACGCCTGGGCTATGTGGCCCAGGAGGTTGCCATCGACAAGGTGCTCACCGGTCGGGAACTGCTGGAGCTGCAGGCGGCGCTCTACCATCTGCCCCGGCCCACCATCGCCGCCCAGGTCCAGCGCGTGATCGATCTGCTCGATATCGGTGAATGGGCCGACCGCAAGTGCGGCACCTATTCCGGTGGCATCCGCAAGCGGCTGGATCTGGCCAGTGGCCTGCTGCACCAGCCGAAGCTGCTGGTGCTTGATGAACCCACCGTCGGCCTCGATATCGAAAGCCGAGTGGTGGTCTGGGACTTCCTGCGTCGCCTCAAGGCGGAGGGGATCACGGTTCTGATCACCAGCCATTACCTGGAGGAGGTGGATGCCCTTGCCGATCGGGTGGCGATCATTGACCAGGGGCGGGTGATTGCCTGCGGCAGCCCCGAGGCACTCAAGGATCGGGTCGGTGGCGATCGCATCACCCTGCGGTTGCGGGAATTCTCGCCCCAGCCCGAGGCCGAACAGGCCCGGCAACTGCTGCTGGCCCTCGACTGCGTCCAGGAGGTGATCATCAACAGCGCCCAGGGCAACTCCCTGAACCTGGTGGTGGATCGGCGCCCTGACGTGCTCGAACGCATCCGCGCGGCCCTGAGCGATGCGGGCCTGCCCACCTTCGGCATTGCCCAGGCGCGTCCCAGTCTCGATGATGTCTATCTGGCGGCTACCGGTCGCACCCTTCTGGATGCCGAACTGGCTGCAGCGGGCAGTCGGGACCTCAAGGCCGAACGCAAGCGTGAGATGAGCAAGAAATAACCATGACCACGGCAGATTTCCCCACCCAATCCCTCTGGGCCGACTTCTGGCAGGAGACCTTCGGCCTGCTGCGCCGCCTGTTCATCCAGCTGAAGCGGCGACCCACGACCCTGATTGCCGGGGTGATCCAGCCGCTGATGTGGCTGGTGCTGTTCGGGGCCCTGTTCCAGAACGCGCCCCAGGGGCTGTTCGGCGAGGGGATCAGCTACGGTCGCTTTCTCGGGGCCGGGGTGATTGTCTTCACCGCCTTCTCGGGGGCCCTGAACGCAGGCTTGCCGGTGATGTTCGACCGGGAATTCGGCTTCCTCAACCGCTTGCTGGTGGCCCCCCTGTCCTCCCGCTTCTCGATTGTCATGGCCTCGGCCCTGTACATCATGGTTCTGACCCTGATTCAGACGGCGGCGATCCTGCTGGTGAGTGCGGCCCTGGGAGCTGGGTTGCCGGACCTGGCGGGTCTGGGCGTGATCGCCGGGATCGTGCTGCTGCTGGTGCTGGGCGTCACCGGGCTCAGTCTCGGCCTGGCTTTCAGCTTGCCGGGACACATCGAGCTGATTGCCGCCATCTTTGTCGCCAACCTGCCGCTGCTGTTCGCCAGCACCGCCCTGGCGCCGCTGTCGTTCATGCCCGGCTGGCTGCAGTGGATTGCCAGCTTCAATCCGCTCAGCTATGCCATCGAGCCGATCCGCTGGATCTACCTGAATCCTGATTGGCACTGGGGCGATGTGATTCTCGCCACTCCCTTCGCCGAGGTCAGTTTCGCTGCAGCCCTGGGCATCCTCTTCGCCTTCGGTGCTGCGGCTCTGCTGCTGATTCAGCCCGCCCTCAAGCGCAGCCTCGGCTGAGCAAAGTCCCTAGAATTTCAGAGAAGTCCGGAGAGACGCCATGGCCGCACCGATGAAGAAAGGTACCCTGATCCGCGTGATCGCTGAGCAGCTCAGCGATAGCCTGGAAGCCCAGGCCAGCGACCATCGTCTGCCGGGCTACCTGCTGGAGACCACCGGCGAGATTCTCGATGTCAAGGGTGACTACGCCCTGGTGCGGTTCCCGGTGCCTACCCCCAATGTCTGGCTGAAGCTGGACCAGCTCGAAGCGGCTGCCTGATAGGGGGGCGATCGCCCCAGCTCTGTCTCACTCAGCGGGCGATCGCCGCCACCTGTTCCTTCAGCTCCCGACGCATGCGGCTGGCGATGCGGATCATTTCGCGTCCATCCCCGAGGGCCGCGTCGTCGTAGCACTGGGTGAAGCGCTCCAGTTCCGACAGTGCGTCCCCCAGCTGATTCAGGCAGTAGTAGAGGCTGGCGGCCACCCGCGCTGCACTGGCGGGGTTACGGGCGCTGCGGAACTGCCGCTCGCCCTTGAGCAGCTGCTGGCGCGACTCCGCCAGGTAGCGGCAGAAATCTGCCATCAGGGCATCGTCGTAGGGATCTGCGGCCAGGGCATTCAGCTGCTTGCGGAACGGACTGATCACCCGACTGAGACAACGGTCCACCGGCTGGTAGATCTGCTGAATCCACAGATCCAGATCGTCGCTGCCGTTGGCGGCGGTGCTGGCCCGCCGCGCCTGGGTGGCCTGGGCCGCCGCCGCCTGGCGATCGCCACGACGATGCCCTCGCTCCCGGTCGTAGTGCTGACGACGGTGGGCATCCCCCAGCACCTCATAGGCGGCATTCAGACGCACAAAGCGTTCGTGGCTGGCGCTGGCTTCACCGCTGTCGGGATGCAGCTGTTTGGCCAGGGTGCGGTAGGCCTGCTTGATCTGGGCTGCCGTGGCGTCCGGACCGATGCCCAGGGTGCTGTAGTGGTCCGGAACGGTCACGGAATGCCCGGCCTCAGGTCGTCGTCGGAGCCGCGTCCTGGAACAGCGGGGTCGACAGGTAGCGTTCGCCGAAGCTGGGCTGGATCATCACGATCACCTTGTCCTGGTTCTCGGGACGCTGGGCCAGACGGATGGCGGCGCAGAGCGCTGCCCCGGAGGAAATCCCAGACAGCAGTCCCTCTTCCCGGGCCAGACGCCGGGAGTAGGCGATCGCCTCATCGTCGCTGACCGTGATCACCTCATCGATCAGGTCCCGACGTAGCACCTCGGGAACAAAACCGGCTCCAATCCCCTGAATCTTGTGGGGACCCGGCTGTCCGCCGGAGAGCACCGGGCTGTTGCTCGGCTCAACGGCCACCACCTGGAAACCAGGTTTGCGCAGCTTAATCACTTCGGCTACGCCGGTGATCGTCCCACCGGTACCGACTCCGCCGACGATGATATCCACCTGGCCATCGGTGTCGGCCCAGATCTCCTCGGCGGTCGTCTCCCGGTGGATCTTCGGATTGGCCGGGTTGCGGAACTGCTGCAGCATATAGGCGTTGGGTAGTTCGGCCGCGATCGCCTGGGCCCGACGGATGCAGCCACTCATCCCCTCACTGCCGGGGGTCAGTTCCAGCTCCGCGCCGTAGGCCCGCAGCATTGCCCGGCGCTCGGCACTCATGGTATCGGGCATGGTCAGAATCAGGCGATAGCCCAGGGCAGCGGCGGCCATGGCCAGGGCGATACCGGTGTTACCGGAGGTGGGCTCCACCAGCACGGTTTTCCCCGGCGTGATCTGGCCGGCCCGCTCAGCCTCGCGGATCATACTGATGCCGATGCGGTCCTTCACGGACGCGGAGGGGTTGAGGCTTTCCAGCTTCACCAGAATGCGGGCGTGACAGCCTGCCGCCGCGGGAATGCGATTCAGCTGCACCAGCGGCGTGCCGCCGATCAGGTCGGTGATGTTGCCTGCCACACGCATGGAAAACGCCTCAGCTCAGATGTAGTACATGATGTCGGCCTGGAGCCGATCGTTGCGCCGGTCCACCAGGGCCTGGAGACTGTAACCGTCGAGAACGGCTTCGGCTGCCGCAACCAGTTCCTGGCGGAGATCCTGAATCAGACAGGACTCCAGACTGGGGCCGGAGCGAGTGGGCTCCACCGGGGTCGGCTCATAGCCTTCGATGCAGCGGATGATCTCCAGCACGGAAATCTGCCAGGGTTCCCGAGCCAGCAGGTAGCCCCCCTTGGCACCGCGCTGACTGCGCACCAGTCCACCCCGACGCAGGACAGCCAGCAACTGCTCCAGATAACGGTCGGGAATCTGCTGGCGATCCGCCACCTCCCGAATCCGCATCGGCTCGGAGCGATCGTGGGCAGCCGCCATCTCGATCAGGGCCCGCAGGGCGTATTCACTCTTGGCGGAAAGCTCCACGGGACAACCGGGGACGCGACCTTCGTATTATACCCCGGTAAATTGCCGGAGATTGAGCCATTTCCTTAAACAAAAACGGCCCCGCCGAAGCGGAGCCGCAGTCTGTGGTGAGGAAGTGGGTGAGGAGTCTGTGACCGGAGAACCTAGAAGGTGAAGGTGGTCACGACGTAGGGAACGTAGGTGGTACCGCCAGTGCCGTTTACACCGTTCGATTGAGCACCGTTGGTGCCGGATTCGATGATGATGCCGGGCTGGATGGCGATGTTATCGGTGACCTGGAACTTGTAGTTGGTTTCGAAGGTCAGACCGGGAGCATCTGCCTGACCGGCAACGGTGCTGCCGGAGACGTAGGGCTGCTGGCCGATGGCAACCAGGGCGCTGTTACCCTTGGCTCCCAGGTTGGGGAAGGTGAAGCCAAGGCTCCAGGTCTGAATGCCAGCGCTGTTGCCGGAACCGAACTGTTGGGCGAAGCCAACACCGTAGGTGGCGTTGAAGGTGGCTGCCGGATCAAAGGCCCAACCTGCCGAGAAGGCCAGGTTGTTGGTCGTGATCGGTGCAGTTGCAGCTCCAAAGGGAGCGGCAGCCCGGCTGGTACCCAGATCGCTGGCGTAGTTGGCGTTCCGCAGCGCGTAGGCGATGTTGAAGCGGAAGTTACCGCTGTCGGTCTGGAAGGCGAAGTTGGTGTTGAAATCGTAGCCGTTCTGCTGACCAGCGGCAGCATTAGCAATTCCGAAAACACCACCGGAGTAGGTCTGACCCGTCAGAGGAGTTGTACCTGCTGCGTTGGTTTGCAGTGCCGAGGCATTGCGGTTGATGTAACCAATAGTCCATCGGAAGTTCTTGTTTACCTTCCAGTCCAGGGCCACGGCTGCGGTTTCGCCGTTACGGGTATCGGCGTAGACGTTGGCACCGGCGTACTTGAAGGCTTTCGACTGACTGGTGGTGCCACTGTAGAAGGTGGCATTGGTCAGACCGTAATCGGCGGGCTGCAGACCGGCGACACCAACGGTGAAGGTAACGTTGTTGACCGGGAACTGGTAGTAGAGCTTATCGAGGAAGAAGCCGTTGTTGGTCCCCTGACCCGCGTCGCTACCACCGAACTGCTCGATGTTGGCAGAGCGGTCACCTGCATCACGACCCACGCTCAGAGCCGTGTTGGTGTTGATACCGTTCCGGGCCCGCAGGGTGGTCTTCAGCAGATCCTTGCCGGTGAAGGAGGTGTTGAAGTTCAGGTCCAGCCGGTAGGCGAACTGAGTAGCGCCAGCCTGGGCTGCACCAATACCACCGGCATCGTTAGCGAAGGTGTTGAGCACGAACTCAGCCCGACCGGCCAGCTTGGTGGTGGTGCTGAACTGACGCGCCTGCAGTTCCTTGGTCTTGGCTTCGAGGGCATCGACGCGACCGCGCAGGGTTGCCAGTTCACTCTGGAAGTCTTCCAGCAGACGCTTCAGAGTGTCGAGGTCTTCCTTGGAAGCAGCGTATTCGGTGACCTTGTCGATGCAGGCATTCAGACCGGCGGCGAACTCGTAGCGGCTCAGAGCCTTGTTGCCCTGGTAGGTCTTATTGGGGTAGCCGACGATGCAGCCGTAGCGCTCGACCAGGGATTGCAGGGCCTGGTAGGCCCAGTCGGTCGGCTTGACATCGCTCAGCTGGCTGATGCTGGTGACCTGAGCTGCGGCGGTGGGGCTGTCATTCGCATATTCACGCGCTTTGCCGAGGGTGGCCAGATCGGTAGCACCGGCGGCGGAAGCGGCGGTGGCAATGGCGACGGGCGCCAGGACCAGAGTCTTGAACAGGGATTTCATTGTGTAACCTCACACCTTAAGGATTTCGGGAAAACCAAAATCCTCATAAAAGTACCAGGGTGTTCCAGCGGGAACTGGTATAGAGGAACACAACGCTGTTGCCGGTCCGTTGAATCGGCTCCAAAAAACGGCGGGGAGTGCATGCCACTGGTGCACTCCCCGCCCTACAGTCTGCTGTCGATCGGCTCAGGAGCCGGGACGCAGTTCAATTACGCTGCCGCCGAACCGGTAACTCTGGCCCTCCAGTTCGATCGGTGTGCCGACTTTGATTTTGCTGTTGCCGAAGACGTACCCATCCGGGGTTTTCGTTGCATCCCCGGCCAGGGTCAGGACTGCATCCGAGGTCAGCCGGGCTTCCGGGCGGGGGTCGGGCAGGGCCTTGAGCTGTCTCTTATACACATCTGACGCTGCCGACGATA
>CAWUMD010000068.1:0-11041 GCA_963923365.1 uncultured bacterium | reverse complement strand
TTTCAATCATCAGGACAATGGCCTGTGCCAGTTGTTTCGGTGAGCGTGGCCTGACCAGCAGCCCTGCTGTGGGGTCTGCCAGCAGCTCAGCAAAACCGCCGCAATCGCTGGCAACGATGCCGCGACCAGCCGCCATGCTCTCCAGACAGACGTAGGGGAAGTTCTCCCAATGGCTGGGAAAGACGCAGATATCGGTCTCCGCCAGCAGTTCATGCACCCGGGCCGGAGGAACCGCTCCGGTCAGCTCCACTGCTTCCTGCCAACGCCCCAGGTGACGGCGAATCCAGCTGTGCATATCCGAGCGGCGATCCGGTGCCAGGGCATTGGCGCCAATCAGCCGGAAGCGCACGTCGGGTCTGGCCCTGAGGACCAGAGGAATGGCCGTCACCAGGTCATGAATCCCTTTGCGCCGTTCCAGGCGTCCGATGAATGAGATCCGCCGGGTGTCTGTATCCAGAGGGATCTGCAGCAGTAAGTCGGGGGCCGTAAAACTGTTGGGAATCACCCGAAGCTGTTCCCGGGGCAGCTGCCAATCGTGCCCGGCCCGGTCTGCCAGATCCTGACAGGGTGCCACGATTTCATCGGCAGCTAAGGTCAGTTGTCGTTCAGCGTCCTCGGTGTGATTCGGAGTAGGCGGCTGAGAGGGCCGGGGCCATTGTCCCTGTTTCAGAGCCCCGAGCCATCGGCGCCACCGCAATGAGGTCGGCAAGGGCTCCCAACCCAATTCCTCGCAGAGATAACCAGGGGTATGAAGTCTGACAACGCGGGGCAGGTGTGGGAAGTCCCGAACGATTTCCAGTCCGTGGGCACCATGCTCCGGAAATTCCACTACATCAAAGGGGCGGTGCAGATGACGCTTCCGGAAAACTGCACCCAGCGCCTGCGTGAATTCCTCCCGGTGTCCTAGGTCGGACACCGGCACGCGATTCAGCCGTAGTCCTGTGGGACCGAGTTCCGAGTCACTCCGGCGGGAGGCTGCAAATACCTCGACATCATGCTCAGCCTGACAGAGCAGCTCGGCCTGCTGAGCGGTGTAGGTCGCGATCCCGCCAAAGGCTGTTTCCGGCGGATATTCAAAACTGATTAGGGCAATTCGCATGGATGTCCCTCGGGGGCTCGGGGAGCTTAAACACGGCTGGATGCGGCAGCCCTAGTGACCAGCGGGCAGAAAAAGAATCTCGGGCGCTGAGTCGAGGTTGTGTTCGATCAGCTTCTGGTAGGCGAGGGTATAGAAATTCTCCATTTCGGCGGCATCCTGTAGAGTCGGAATACTCGGGTCGCCAGTTGCTGGGAAGTAGTGGTTGCGGAGTTTTGTCAGTGTTCTGCCGATCAGTAACTTGAACCATGACCAGGATGAAATTTCACTGCCATAACCAGCAAACTGATACATGGTATTGGCTCTGATGCCTTCCAGTCTGTGGGTTTCCTTGGAGATGTTGGAAGTGATTGTGATCGGGCTGCGGATATTCATGCCAAGGCAGCCTGTGTAGTAGGCAATTCCAGCTCTGACATATGAAATTCGCAAGGAGTATTCATAGTCCATGTTGACGAAGCTGGTGTCATAAAGCCCAAGAAGAGGTAGGCTGCTGCGTCGGAGAATTATATGCATGTCGCTGAATGGGAAGGAGGGGATTTCTCCTGATGCCCAGAGCTCATAGCGGGATAGTCTTGACATGAAAGTGACGGAGTCCGACTCGCCAAGGGTCATCCCCATGTCATTGGACGTCATGACATCACAGTCCGGATGGGAGTCCAGCCAGTCCAGGCAGCAACGGATGGCTCGATAGTCATAGACATCGTCGTCGATAATCTTTTTGATATATCGACCCTGGGCTTGTAGGATGGCTTTGTTCCATCCATGGGCCTGATTGCGATCCGGCTCAGATGTGATGCGCAGATTTGTATGGTGACGTGTCAGCGTTGCAAGATATTCCTGCGTGCCGTCGTTGCTGTTGGCGTCGACAATAATTACTTCCTCATCACCCTGCAGTGAGCTCAAAAGTGTCTCAAGCGTGATCTTTAGAAAGTTCAGGCGATTACGGGTGCTGAGAATATAGGAGATTCGGGGTGCTTTGCTTGAATTGTGGTGGGAATGAACGGCGGATGCGGCCTGTGCTGTAGGTGAGGCAGTCATGGTACTGAGATGTTTCTACGGGTCGAGAGGTCATGCAGTCCGATAGTGCAGGGGCTCCTGCTGGATGGCCCAGAGCTGAGAGTAGCGGCCGTTGCGGGTGAGCAATTCCTGGTGAGTACCGATTTCCTTGAGCTGACCCTTGTCAAGGACAGCGATGCGATCGGCGTTGCGAATAGTGGAGAGACGGTGAGCAATGATCAGAACGGTTAACTCTCCGTTGAGACCTTCGATAGCCTGTTGAATAAGTGATTCGGATTCGCTATCCAGGGCGCTAGTGGCTTCATCCAGAATCAGCAGCTGCGGGCGTCGAATCAGGGCGCGGGCCAGGGCGATGCGCTGGCGCTGACCCCCAGAGAGGCGATAGCCCCGTTCGCCGACAATGGTATTGAACCCCTCTGGCAAATCCTCAATGAAGGTCAGGGCCTGGGCCTGGGCGGCGGCCAAGCGGATGGCGTCCTCACTGGTCTGCTGGCAGCCGAAGCTGATGTTCTCGGCCAGGCTTGCATTAAGCAGAATCGGATCCTGGCTGACGACGCCGATGGCCTGCCGCCAGGAGAAGGTATCGAGTTCCTGTAGGGGCTGACCGTTGATCAGAATCTCACCCTGACTGGGCTCGTACAGGCGCAGAATCAGATCGACAATCGTCGACTTCCCGGCACCGGAGCTGCCCACAAGGGCCAGACTGGTGCGGGCCGGAATGGTTAGGTCCAGATGTTTGAGAGCAGGCTCCCGGCTGTCTGGATAGGTGAGAGATAGATATCTCAAAACAATCTGATCTAGGGGTGACCGGAAGACCCGGTGACCGCTGCTGGCAAACTGTTTGCCATCGGGGGAGAGGATTACGTTCAGCCGTCGGATGCGGCCATGATTCTCAGCCAAGTAGGATTGATCGGCCATCACGGCACGGACCCGCTGAGCCAGCCGTTGTAGGGCAAGAATATAGGTAGCTAGGCTAGGCAGAGCACCGCTAGTTCGGTGGTTCAAAAGAACGAATCCAACTCCAGCAATCACTGCAATACAGAGAATTGGTAAAATCTCAGATATTGGCCCAATGACGTTGGTGATTAGGGCCATTCGCTTCGACAGATGGGCCTCGCGGGATAGCTCGTGACCCAGTCGACGTTGGAACCAGCTCAGGTTCCCGAAGCTGTGCAGCAGGCGCATCGCCTGGAAAGATTCCGTCATCAGGCTCTGAATTGAGACCTGACTGTCCTTGATCACCTCAGCGTGCTTGCGGATCCTTGGCAGGATCTGTTTCTGGGTAACCAGAAGAACTCCCACCATACCTAGGCTGACAAGACTGAGGGTGGGAGAGATGCTGAGGAGAATAAACGCATAGGCCAAGATCATGCAGCAGTTGCTGACCAGATTGTTCAGGCTGATCAGCTCTTCCCGAATGGCGAAGTGTGCGGACTCAACATTGTCGATCAGATCGCCGACTTTGTAGCCACTGACATGACCAAACGAAAAGCTGAGAATCTGATCGTAGATTCTTTGAACGACGGCTTTACGAAGGTCGGCTGAGAGAACTTGAATGCTGACCCGACTGATGTAGGTGGCTGTGCTGAGCAGCACCTGCAGGCTTACAGCAAGACCAAGGATCAGGATAAAGGATTGTTCGATGGGGGTCGATCTCAGCCAGTCATTGAACCCGGGTAACCATTTTAGAAACGGTGGATTTGCGGTATTGGTCAGACCATCGGGTTGGCTGATGAGCGTGATGGCAATGAAGATCACGCCAAGAGTACTGCTCTCGAGGACAGTCGAGAGTGCATTCGCAACCTGGCTCACCAGTAGCAAGGGCCAGCCCTGCCTGAAGGTTTTGAGGGTGAGGATCTGAGCTGGAGTCAGACGAGAAGTTAGGACCCTTGAAAATCCTGGCATACAGATGTCCAGCTCAGCGATGCATGATTTTGATGCTTGCATAATAATGGCGGACAGGGGTCTAATAAGGGAATCTATGTATTGTTTGTTTTTTTATTCAAAATAATTGCCTTTGCTTGTTTTGATGTTGATTTTCTATTGAAATGCTAGACAAGGGCTGTTCATGCTACGTGTATCCGCCTTGTTTGTGCTTGTATCCGTTTGCCTGCCGGCCTGGTTTTTTTCGGGATTGGCCCTGACGGTGGGGCCTCTTGGAGACTCCGGGACGACGTTGCCTGCGGGGAATGCTGTCCACGACTATCGGATTGCAGTAGGCGATCGCCTGTCGATGACGGTGGCGGGAGTGCCGGAATATACCGGGCCCCTGATAGTGCAGGCGAACGGCACGGTGCGGCTGCTGGATTATGGCGATGTGCCGGTGGCGGGTCTGAGTCTGGCGGAAGCTCAGCGGCGGATTACCCAGCGGCTGGTGCAGGCACAGTTGCTGACAGAGCCTGCGATCACGCTTGGCCTGTCAGAGGTGAGCCCCCGACGGGTGACGGTGCTGGGGCGGGTGGCTCGTCCCGGTTCCTATCTGCTGACACCGACGGCGATCGCCAAGTTGCCCCGACTCACCGAATCGCTGCAGCAGGCGGGCGGGATTCTGGACTCGGCGGATGTTCGGCGTGTGGAAGTGCGGCGTGTGCAGCCGGAATCGTCTCCGCAGACCCTCTCAACCGATCTCACCCGTCTGTTGCTGGAGGGCGATCTGAATCAGAATCCGGTCCTTCAGGACGGGGATGTGGTGACCATTCCCGAGTTGGCCCAGGCAGACTCTGTCCTGATGAACCAGGTGGCGGCGGCTAATTTCGCTTCCGGCGAGATTCAGGTGGGACTGGTGGGTGCCGTTGCGGCCCCGGGGGTGGTGAAACTGCCCCCGGGGACCAGCCTGAATGAAGCCCTGCTCAAGGCTGGGGGTCTCCTGCCCCAGGGAGACTCGAACATCACGCTGGTGCGCTACGGCCCGACGGGCCAGGTCGAGCAGCAGCAGTTGAGGATTGACTGGGCCGCCCGGCCGGGTACGGCAGACAATCCCGCCCTGCGGAGTCGTGACTTCATCCTGGTGGGCCGGAATTTCGGCGCCCAGGTGAGCGACCTCTTCGGGCAGATTCTTTCGCCGCTCAACGGAGCCCTGGGGCTATTCAACATCTACACCCTGCTCGCGGCGCCGAAACCATGACTGTGGCGGCAGGGACGAACCGAAGCACCGCTGCGGCTGCCGGAATGACGGTGGTGGAGGAGCAGACGCTTTTCAGTCCGTCGCTCTGGTGGGGGATTGCCCGGCGTCGATGGCCGATCTGGGTGAGTCTGGCGATCGCCCTCAGCCTGTTCATGGGCCTGCGTGATGCTCGCAAGGCCCCCAACTACTCCGGCAGTTTCCGCATGCTGGTGCAGCCGCTGATTCCGCCCCAGTCCCTCGGCAAGTTGACGGATGAGAAATCCGGCTCATCGGCCCCGCCCGAGTTCGACTACTCAACCCAGATTGAGGTCCTGCTCAGCCCGCAGGTTCTGAAGCCGGTTGTCCAGCGGCTGGAACGTCTCTATCCCGGCACCCGCCTGGAGACCATCGCCGGTCAGCTGAAGGTGGAGCGACTGGGAGAAACGAAGATTCTCGAGGTCAGCTTCAGCGACGCCAATCCCGGTCTGGTGCGCAATGCCCTGCAGGAGCTGGCGAGCCGCTACCTCAAGGTTGGCCGGGAGCAGCAGCGCAGTGACGTGCAGCGGGGTCTGGAGTTCGTGAACCGGGAGCTGCCGAAGGTTCGCCGCCAGGTGAGTACGCTGCAGCTGCAGATTCGCTCGCTGCAGCAGCAGTACGATTTCACCGATCTCGCCGGCTACAGCAGCCGATTGGGGAGTCAGTTAAGCTCAATCCAGGCCCAGCGCAACCAGCTGCAGCTCAAGCAGTTGGATCTGCGTTCCCAGATTCTGGGCGTGCAGCGGGAGGCAGCACTGCTGAATCAGCTCGCCGACCGGGCCCTGCCGGTTCAGGAACTGCAGAGTCTGCGCCAGGAGATTGCCCGGGAGTCCGCCCGACTGGGACCGAAGAACCCCCGAATTCAGCTGCTCAAACGGCAGGAGCGCAATCTGCTGCCGGTCCTCAAGGCGGATCGGCAGCAGCAGCAGCAGCTGGCTCTGGTCAAGCTGCAGAACGAACTGCGTAGCGTTGTCGTTCAGGATCAGCTGCTGCAGCGTCAGGAACTGCTCCTGCAGACCCGCTCCCGCCAGTTGCCGCAGTTGCAGGAGCGGATTACCGCGCTGCAGCGCAATCTGGATATCGCCGATTCCAGTCTCAAGCGCTTCCTGGAAAGTCAGCAGCAGCTGTCGATTCTCAATGCCCAGACCGATGCTCCCTGGCAACTGACCACACCCCCGGGCGAGCCCCAGGCCTCGCCCGCCGGCAATCTGGTCCGCAGTCTGATCAGCGGGGCGGTCATGGGGGCGATCGCGGGCTTGCTGCTCGGGTACCTGCTGGAGCGGTTCCGCAACACCTGCTTCACCCTGGAGGACCTGAAGCGCTCCTGTCCCGAACCGATTCTGGCGGCGATTCCCCTCAACCGGGAGCTGGAGGCCTCCGGTACCAACGGATATGTCGTGGACCTGCGGGCTGAGGCTCTGACGGACGACAGCAGCAACTACTGGCTGGAGGCCTACGATGCCTACGGCTTCTTTGAAGCCTTCCGCAGTCTCTATGCCCAGTTGCACCATGATGCGGCCGGTCAGGTGGTGCGCTCCCTGGCCCTGTCCTCCAGTCAGCCCCTGGAGGGCACCTCTACCGTTGCCATTCATCTGGCCCAGGCCGCGGCGGCCCTGGGGCGGCGGGTGGTGCTCGTGGATGCCCATCTGCGGCGGGGGGGCACACCTCTGCATCAGCTGCTGGACCTGCCGCATCCTGTTGGTTTGAGTGCCTGGCTGCAGCAGCAGGCTGGGATCGAGGAGATTATCCAGCACCTCCACTGGGAGTCGGACCTGGGTGTGATCACTGCGGGCCCCCTGCCCCATGACCCCTCGCGGCTGCTGGCCTCGGGCCGGATGCAGGAACTGATGCGGCAGTTGGGCGACCGCTATGACCTGGTGATTGTTGACCTACCGCCCATGAATCATCTGGCGGATGTCAAGCTGATCAGTCGCCTCGTGGATGGTGTCGCAGTGGTGCATTCCCTGGGGCGTGCCGGCAATGCTGCCACGCTCCGGGAAAGTCTGGCCTGGCTTCGCACCAGCCCTGTCCCGCTACTGGGCGTGATTGTCAACCGGGTGCCGGGGATGCGGGTGGACCCCTACGCCCGACCGGCCTGAGGCGGTTGGCGACGGCACAATGGCATCAGTCATTGTGGCTGCCCATGCCCCTACCCGCCGCCCTGCTTGAACGGATCCGCTCCGCTCCGGTCCCTTGTCTGACGGTGGCCGAGTTCATGGACTGGGCGCTCTACGACCCGGAGTACGGCTACTACAGTCGGGCGATGGAGCGGGAGCAAGGGCCGGGCATCGACTTCCTGACTTCCCCCCATATCAGTCGGGATTTCGGGGCGCTGCTCGCGCAGCAGGTGGCTCAGTGCTGGCAGCAGTTGGGATGTCCCGACCGCTGGCAGGTGGTGGAGATGGGGCCGGGGCAGGGGCTGCTGGCCGCGGATCTGCTGGCGGCGTTGCAGCAGAACCATCCGGCCTGCCTGACGGCCACCGACTACCTCCTGATCGAACGCTCCGGAAGTCTGCAGCGGGTGCAGCAGCGGCAGCTGGCGGACTGGGGCGATCGCTGCCGCTGGCTCACCTGGGCGGAGTTCGAACAGGCCGGAGTCGAAGGGGTCTGCTTCAGCAACGAACTGGTAGATGCGTTCCCGGTGCATCGGTTGCAGTGGCAGTCAGGGCAGTGGCAGGAGCTGTATCTGGAGGCCAAGGACGATCGCCTGCAGGAACAGCCAGGACCTTTGTCGGACCCGCAGCTGGCGACGGTGCTGGCTGACCTGGGGGTGAATGGGGCTACCCTGCCGGAGGGCTATCGCACCGAGGTCAATCTGACTGCCCGGGACTGGCTGGCCTCCGTGACCCGCGGGCTGCAGCGCGGCTATCTGCTCACCATCGACTACGGCTACGATGCCGAGCGCTACTACAGCCCCAGCCGCAGTGACGGCACGCTCACGGCCTATCGCCAGCACCGCTTCGGCAATGACCTCTGGTCCCATCCTGGTGAGCAGGACCTGACCGCCCACGTCTGCTTCACGACGTTGGAGCAGTGGGGACAGGCTCTGGGGCTGGAGACACTGGGCTTCACCCGTCAGGCTCTCTGGCTGATGGCTCTGGGTCTGGGCGATCGCCTGGCGGGCATCAGCGGTTCGATGGTGGATGCGGCCTCCCTGCAGGCGGGTCTGCAGCGCCGCGATGCCCTGCAGCAGCTGATCGATCCGCTCGGGTTGGGCGGCTTCGGGGTGCTGATCCAGGGACGGGGCCTGACCCATGCCGAACGACAACTGCCGGTGCTGGATCTGCTGGCGACTTTCCCGGCCGCCTGAGTGTCCTCAGACGCCGACGCCGATACCAGCCGGTGTGGATGCCCGTTTGCGTCGCGCCTCCAGCAGCTTGGCGTCCACCAGGAAGCGGAACCAGAACACCTCCAGAACGATGAAGATCAGGCCTGGCAGACCATCGAGAAAGCCGAGCCGGAAGACGTAGCTGTAGAGGAAGAAGCCGGTGGCCCGCCAGAACAGGGGCAGCCGATAGTAGAAGCGGTTCTTCAGCCAGCGGCGCCGTTGTCGGGGGTCTTCCCCCAGCAGGGATTCGCCCAGTTGGCTGCTGGACTGTTCCGCCAGCAGTTCCCGGACCTCGGCGCTGGACCAGCGGTTATGGGAGGCGGTCCACTGCTCCAGGCTGACCAGCTGCAGATCCAGCAGCAGACCGTCCAGCTGCGCCACCGGTCCGTTCACCAGGTAGTGCTGGTCGTAGAGCCGCTGTTCGCAGCCGCCGTCGCTGGCCCGGAACAGGCGCAGGTGGTAGCAGGGGTTCATGTGGCCCCAGCAGAGTGGCTTGCCGAGGAAGTGCAGGCGTCGCTGCATCAGATAGCCTGCAATGCCCGGGGCTGGCCCCTGATGTTTGAGGCGGGCGATCGCCCGGGTCAGCTGGGGAGAGAGCACCTCATCGCTGTCCAGGTGCAGCACCCAGTCTTCGGGGCCGAGGCGGGCTTCGGCCTGGGCCCAGTTGCGCTGGGCGGCGTAGTGCTCGAAGGGGTGCTGCCACCACTCGCAGCCGTAGCGGCGGGCGATCGCCTCGGTGTCGTCCTGGCTGTAGGAGTCGACCACAATCACCCGGTCGCTGATGTCCTGACAGCTGTCGAGCACCCGCCCCAGGGACTGGGCGGAGTTGAAGGTGAGAACAATCGTCGTTATCCGCATGGGTGCTGGTTTCGGGAGGGGGACTGGAGGACGGAGAGCAGGCTGGTGGCTGCCCGCTCCAGGGTGTAGCGGGAGCGGTAGAGCCGAGCGGCGGCTTCGCCCATGCGCTGGCGTTCGGCGGGGCTGAGCTCCAGCCAGCCCCGCAGCAGGGCGGCCACCCCGTCCAGGGTGTCCGGGGCTACCCGCCCGGCCCCCGCCTCCTGCACTGCTGCCGCCAGATTGACCGGCTCGGTGATCAGCACTGGCCGCCCGGCGGCCATCGCCTCGGCGACGACGATGCCGAAGTTCTCCTGGTGGGAGGGCAGAATCAGCGCCTGGCAGTGGTGTAGGGCGCTCCATTTCAGATCGTCCCGCAGCGGCCCTGGCCAGACGAACCGCTCGGCGATCCCCAGGTCTGCCGCCTGTTGCTGCAGTTCCGCCTGCCAGCCGATCTCGTCCGGCCCGGCCATGACCACCTGCAGATCGCCGAGCTGGTCCTGGAGTCGGGCGATCGCCTGCACCAGCAGGTCGCAGCCCTTTTTGGGATGAATCCGGCCCAGGAACAGCAGCCAGGGGCGATCGCGCAGCTGAGGCTGCACTTCGAAGATCGCATCGCGGTTGAACCGGGCCGGTGGCCCACCGATGCCGTAGTTCAGGACCTGCGTCCGCCAGTGAGCCGGATGGAAGCTCTGCCGCGCCAGACGGGCTTCCTCCTCAGTGGTGAACAGCACGCCAGCGGCATCCGCCAGAATCCGGCGTTCCAGCAACCGCCAGTAGACCCGTTTGCTCAGGTGACGGTTCGGGGTCAGCTGGGCCAGGCCCGGGTCGAGCATGCCGTGGGGATAGACGTAATACGGAGTCGGCTGGTCACGCAGGGTGCGCCAGACTGCCTGCCCCGGGTACTGCCAGAGCCCATGGACGATCACGGCATCGTAGTTGCAAGCGTGGCGGACGAGCCAGCGGCGTAGGGCCGGAGCATAGCCGTAGCGACCGCGGGCAGGCCCGAAGGCATGGACCTGGCCGGGAAACTCCCCCAGCCAGGGGGAATCCGGGCGATCGCAGCAGGCGAACTCCGTATCAACCCCTGCCTGCCTGAGGAAGGGCGTCAGTTGCAGGGCGGCCGCAATCGGACCACCGCTATCCGGATGGGTAAACGAAAAAACCCGCAGCAGGTGCATGCAAAGCGGTCAAATACCGCATCCATTAAACCCGGTGAGACGGGATGCGCAGGGAAAGTGAACAAAAAAGATTTCTGACTCATCAGAAGCCACGAAGTCAGACATCTAATCCACCAAAAAAGAGGACTCTGTATCCCTATGCTGTTGGTTGCTGTCTCTGGCAATGACGTTTCAGTTCGTGTGCAGATGTGCCGGTAATTGCTGAAGGTGCTCTTTGAGAGTGCTGAGGCCCGGCTTGATGATCGGCAGGTCGATAAGAATGATTGACCATGCTTAGGCGACGTCGTCACCTTTTCAGGGGATTGGAATAGGAATGATTGAGCATTTATGCCATGGTGAGCTTCCCCTGGCGGTGATTCTGCGAGCCAGCTATCGGTCTGATGGCATTGAATTCTTCACGCCCGGTGACTTCTCTCAGCAGCTGGGTTACATGAACCGTCCAAAAG
>CAWUMD010000067.1:0-11088 GCA_963923365.1 uncultured bacterium | reverse complement strand
CCTGATCAGGCAAAGCATGGGTCATGGCAAATTCCAGAACTAGACGGCTCTAATCTGACCAATTCCCGGACAGGTTCAAATATTTCTTGACCAAACTTAAATACAAACCCCAGATCAGGAGAAAATCGAAATATCTTGTTAGGGGTTCGTCACAGCAGTCCCCTGTCCGAACTGGTCCTCGTAGGCCGCCAGGATAGTTGCATAGCTCCAGGGGAGGGTGAGCAGCAACCCCAGTCCACAGGGCAGAAGCCCAAGGAGATTAACCAGGGAAATCAGCAGGACCAACGCGAAGGCCCGGAGCCATTGCGGACCAATCCGCCGCCGACTGCTTTCCATCGCGGGCCAGGGTTTGACCGTTCGATCCGCGACCAGAGGGATGGCCAGCATGTAGGACACCGACAGATAGATCACAGGAACCAGAAGCAGCAGGACGATCGCCAGCACCGCGACTCCGGCGAGGATCAGCTGTATCGCATCCGAGAGACCAGTCAGCCAGTTACCCAGGATGGCGGCGATGGCGATCGCCAACAGCCCCGGAATGCAGGCAGCAAAAGTCACCAGACCTATCAGCAGATTGATGAGAAAAAAGTCGCCAAACCGGTTGAAGCCACGGAAGAAATCTGAAAAGACAATGGACTGCCCGCGCGATTGCTGCAGACCGACTAGGTAATAGCCTGCAAACAGTGGCCCACCAATCACACTGGAGACCAGAGAGCCCAGGGGCATCAGGCCCAGAACCAGTGAAATAGCCAGCGCCACCGCAGTGAACCCGATGGCGGGACCGGGCTCCCCCTGGAACTGCTGCCAGCCCCGTTGCAGATAGAGGATAGGCGTGAATTGAGGCGGGGGGTTACCCATATCAGGCAGGGAATTCGACATGGGGACCTGGGACTCCGAACATCATCAATCGGGCCTGAATGAGCGCAGCCGCGCAGAGGGCGATCGCTGCAATTGAGACCAGACCCGATACAGAATCAGGACCTGAACCGGCAGCAGACCCAGCGCCAGTTTCGCGATTTCCGGCCCGGGCACAGCCCACAACAGCCAGAAGTAAAAACCACCCCCAGCCGCAAACAGCATGCAGGCCCTCCAGCAGTTTGCCATCGGGTCAGAACCAGGGGCGACGTTGGTCGAGGTAGGTCTCCTGGAACTGCTCATCGGTCATCGCCACGTAGGTCAGACCTTCGATGATGCCGATGAAGGTCATGGCCACCGACGCTAGACCACAGGTGACAATGCCACCCAGGAGCGTGACCAGGAGCATGATCACCCCCTCATTGGTGTAACCCAGGGAGAATTTGTGCAACCCCAGCGCCCCGGCCAGAATGGCCATCACCGCCGCATTCCGTCGCTGTTCGAACACCGTTGAGGTCGTCATGCTGTTCAGGCATGCACATCAATCGCACGCTAACACTGCACCCCGGCACTGCCAACGGCATCCCCGGAATCGATCATGAAGCTTTACGCGAGCCCCGTCCCAGCTGCTCCCGAGCCAGGTGTTCTCGCAACTGCACCAGACTGCCGGGGTGGGGATTCAGCAGATACTCGTGGGGCGACAACCCCCCCAGCTTCCAGCTGGGCCGATGCATCGCCTCATGCACCGCCGTCTCGCTACCCAGATGCTCCCGCAGCAACTCGAACATCTGGGCCCGGCATTGCCGTTGGTCCTGATCCATGCAGAATCGGGTCTCTAAAAGCTCTCTCAGGCCACGCTAACGCTCCGGACCGGCCCCTGGGTCGGCCAAAACACGCAAAAAAAGACCGGGGCGGAAATTTCCGCCCCGGTTCTGGGTATATATGCTCAGACTAGAGCTTGATCGGCTTGTAGTCCGCCGGAGCCAGGGCGTTGCCGCGCAGCAGGCTGCCCAGGGTCTTGGCAGTGATCTTCAGCTGAGTGATCGGGTTGGCAGGCACCACCGTCTTGTACAGGTAGCTGTCGAAGGTCAGCTTCTGCACATCCAGGTCGTCGCACATCTCCACGAAGGCCTCGCGGGTGGCGTCAGAGCGGTAGAAGACGGTCTGGAGCAGGTCCAGCACCTTGTAGGTGAGACCGTACTTCTTGTCCCAGCGCTTCAGGTAGACCTTCAGGTCCGCCTCAGTGGGGATGCGGGCGCCGTTCTGAGAGAGCTCGACGATGGTCTCAGCGCACATGCGACCGGACTTGGCCGCGAAGTAGATGCCTTCACCGGAGGACTTGGTGACGTACCCGGCGGCATCACCGACCAGGGCAACACGACCGACCACCCGGCGAGGACGGGGATGCTCCGGAATCGGGTGCGCTTCTACCTTGATGATCTTGCCGCCTTCCAGACGGGCTGCGGCGCGGGCGCGGATGCCCGCCTGCAGTGCCTTGATCTGGCGCTGGTTCACCGCCATGGTGCCGGTGCCGACCGCCACGTGGTCGTACTTGGGGAACACCCAGGCGTAGAAATCAGGCGAGACGTCGGAACCGACGTACATTTCCGCCAGGTCTTCGTAGTAGGCCATGCGCTCTTCGGGGAGCTTGATCCGCTCCTGGAAGGCGATCGCGTAGTTGTAGTCACCGGCGTCGATGGCCTTGGCGATCCGGGAGTTGGCACCGTCGGCACCAATCACCAGATCCACCTGCAGAGTCTTGGCCACGCCTTCCAGAGTGCCGTTGGAGTGATCGGCGTAGTGGAGGGTGTAGGGAGCCTTGTCGGAGCTGGGGATCTCCAGCTTGTGGACGGTGCCGTTGATCAGGGTGGCACCCAGCTTGGCGGCGCGATCGCGCAGGAAGGCATCCATCACCTCCCGGCGGCACATGCCGATGTATTCGTGCTGGTTGGGCAGCAGGATGTCCACCTCACGGTTGGAGGGGGAGATCATCTTCATCTTCCGCACCTGGCGGTCGATGATGTTCTGCGGCAGATCGAACTCATCGACCATGCACAGGGGGATAGCACCACCGCAGGGCTTGGCGTTATCGAGCTTCCGTTCGATCAGATAGGTTTCAATTCCAGCCTTGACCAGTGTTTCGGCAGCGCAGGAACCCGCTGGACCGCCACCGACGACCGCTACCCGAAGTGCCAAAACCTTGCTCCCAAACGCTTTCTGGCTACAGGACCGGATCGTAGCACGGTGGTTTTAGGCGGTGCGGAGGCACTTCAGAGGGTGTAAAGCGTCTGCAACAGTCGTTAAGGAATCGCAAAGAAACCGCTACTGGGCCGGTTTGGCCCCCATGCGGATTTCGGAGTAGAAGGAGCTGCGGTCGAAGCCGCTGGCGGGGTCGCGCATCAGGCTGGTGCGCAGGCGCAGGTTGGGGTGGGCGAACCAGAAGCGTTCCTCGGCCTCCAGACCGTCCACCGCGATCGTCAGGCTGAGGCTACCGTCCTCCCCAAAGACGTAGCGGCCCTGCACCACGCCCGCCGTCGGCTGGGCCAGCTGGCGCAGCAGCCGACCATCCTTGAGCATCACCACCAGATTGCGCCCCGTCTTCCGCAGCAGCGTTTCCTCCCAGTGGCTGACCATCGCCGCCAGCACGTGCGCCCCATCGACCCCGGCCTGCTGGCAGAGCTGCTGCACTTCCACGGCCTCGGCCGCCAGCAGTTCCACGAACACATTGGTCTTGTCGGACTGGTGCCACTCCTCGGTCTGCCCCAGGCGGTAACTGGTGCGCTGCGAGAACCACTTGCCTTCACAGGCTTCGAGAAACTCTTGCAGGGTGGTCGGCAGCTCAGACATGACGGGTGCGGGTACGGAGCAGAACTATTCTATTCCTCGCTCTGGTAGCCCAGTTCCTCCAGTTTCAGGCGCGATTGCCGCCACTTGGGCTGCACCTTGACGAACAGTTCCAGGTAGACCTTGCCGGCGATCAGCTTCTGCATCTGCTGGCGGGCCTCACTGCCGATCAGCTTCAGCATCGAGCCCTGGCGGCCGATCAGAATCCCCTTCTGGGACGGGCGTTCGATGTAGATCGTCGCCATCACCCGCGTAATGGCAACGTCCTCCTCGACCAGGTCGATGGAGACCGCCACGGAGTGGGGCACCTCCTCGCGGGTGTGGTGCAGGATCTGCTCACGGATCAGCTCGCCCATGATGAACCGCTCCGGCTGATCGGTGACCAGTGTCGGCGGGAAGTAGTAGGGCCCCGGTTCGAGGCGATCGCGCAGCTGCTCAAGCAGGTCGTCGCAGCCCTCGCCGGTGATCGCCGAGAACTCCAGCAGCGGCGCTTCCAGCGACTCCGCCAGTTCCCGGTAACTGGTCCGGATGGCGTCTGCCTGGTCGGGGGCCAGCAGGTCAATCTTGTTGAGGCCGACAATCACCGGGGTGCGGGCCTTACGCACCAGGTCGGCGATGAACTCGTCGCCGCGTCCGGCCGCAAAGCCGCCGTCACAGACCAGCAGCACCACGTCCACCGCCTGGATGGCGGCGCGGGCGTTCTGCACCAGCACTTCGCCGAGGCGGTGCTGGGGTTTGTGGATGCCGGGGGTGTCGACGAAGATGTACTGCGCGTCGTCGGTGGTGAGGATGCCGCGCAGCCGGTTGCGGGTGGTCTGGGCAATCGGCGAGGTGATAGCAATCTTCTGGCCGACCAGATGATTCATCAGGGTCGACTTGCCGACGTTGGGACGGCCGATCAGACTGACGAACCCGGAGCGGAACCCCTCCGGAGGCGTAGGAATCGCCATCATCGCCAGCTGTTTCTCGAGATCGAATTGCTCTGCCATAGACCGCCGTCACCGAACTTCCAGTGTACGGTCGCGCTTCAGCCGCTGACCCAAGGACGGGACCTGCCGGATAATTCAGCCAGCGATGTGGACCGTGCCGTCATGCTCACTGTTCCGGCGGATCTCAGTTTCGAGGGGGCGATCGCCCTCACCCAGGAGTTTCTGACGCAACTGGATAGCCTCGATACGGCTGCCGTGACGCCGTTTGTGCGCCAGCTCAACGGCACGATGAACGGCGCCCGGGGCTTCTTCGTCATCTACCTGACCGCCGACAGCCCGATTGCCGATCAGCAGCGCCCCGAGATCCTGGCCGGGCTGACGGACCTGCCGGAAACCGTCGACGAACTGCTGGTGAAGAATCTGGCGATGTCGACCGCGACAGCTCTCACCCACGAGCGCCAGGACAATGCCGACATGGCCGCCAGTTCCCAGCGGGTGGCCCAGCGCAGCGCCGCCCATCTGCAGGCCTTGACCAGTGACTCAATCCGCAGCCGTCTGGCGCAGTTGCAGGCCAGCCTGGAGGGTGACGGTCCCTACGCCGACTTCCTGAGCCGCTGGGGCTACGACACCGAGCAGCGTCAGGCCATCGGCGCGGCGATCGCCCCTCTGCTCAATACCGTCTAGCCCTCGATCCCGGTCACCCCGGCGCGGTAGACTTTTGGTTCTGCCGCACCCCGGAGACCCCTTGTCCGTCGAACTGCGCAGCTACGTCTATCTGGACAATCTGCAGACCCAGCACGCCTCCTACATCGGCACGGTCTCGACGGGGTTTCTGACGCTGCCCGGCGATGCCTCTCTCTGGATCGAGATTTCTCCCGGCATCGAGATCAACCGGATCATGGATGTCGCCCTCAAGGCGGCGGTGGTCCGTCCCGGCGTGCAGTTCGTGGAGCGCCTCTACGGCCTGATGGAGGTGCACGGCAGTCAGGGTGAGGTCCGCCGCGCCGCCCAGTCGATCATGGCGGAGCTGGGGGTGAAGATCAGCGATCGCCTCAAGCCCAACGTCGTCTCCAGCCAGATCATCCGCAATATCGACGCGCACCAGGCCCAGCTGATCAACCGCACCCGCCGCGGCATGATGCTGCTGGCCGGGCAGGCCCTCTACGTGCTTGAGGTGCAGCCTGCCTCCTACGCCGCCCTGGCCGCCAACGAAGCCGAGAAGGCCGCCGAGATCAACATCCTCCAGGTGAGTGCCATCGGTAGCTTCGGCCGCCTCTACCTGGGGGGCGAACTGCGGGACATCATCGCCGGGTCCAATGCCGCCCTGGCAGCCCTGGCTGCGATCGACGGGCGTGAACACCCGGGCGATCGCCGCAGGGAGTAGGCCATGGCGAACCCGGTCGAACTGCTGCGCCGCGATCGCGGCTCCTGGCAACGGGAGCGCATCCTGCACCCGGATCAGACCCCGGATCTGAGCGGGGCGGATCTGCGTGGAGAAATCCTGGCTGGGCTCGACCTGAGTGGCGTCAACCTCAGCGGCGCCAACCTCCTGGGGGCGGATCTGCGCCGCTGCAACCTCACGGGGGCTGACCTGAGTGAAGCCATCCTCAGCGCGGCTATCCTCTCCGAAGCGGACCTGCGCCGGGCAGACCTCTGTCTGGCCCAGCTGGACCGGGCCGTGCTGGTCGGTGCCAACCTGACCGAGGCCATGCTGGCGGAAGCGGACCTGAGCTTCGCCAACCTCGACCAGGCCACCCTGCTGCGGGCAGATCTCTACCGGGCCTGCGGCCGCGGCCTCAGCCTGCGCCACACCGACCTCACCCACGCCCGCGGCTATGGCCTTGACCTGCGCGAGGCCACCCTCTACGGCACCGATCTGCGCTGGGCCGAGCTGCCGAAACTGGATCTGCGCGGCGCCCGGGTGCTGGAGATCCGCAGCGATCGCGCCAACCTGCGCGGCCTAATCCAATAGAAAAAGCGCCCCCGGGAATCTCAGGAGCGCTGACGGAACTTCAACAGTCAGTCCGGTCCTAGTCGCGGTTGTTGCCGTTCAGGGCAATCAGGAAGCGCAGGATGAAGATGAACAGGTTGATGTAGGTCAGGTACATCCCCAGCGCCGCCGCCAGGTACTGATCATCCCGGTAGGTGCGGGGCATGGTGTAGAAGTCGACCACCGCCGCACCGGCGAAGATCACGGTGCCTGCACCGGCAATCAGCAGTTCGAACGGTCCCGACAGCATGCCGGGGAAGAAGAAACCGCCAATCAGCTGCACCACCAGAGCCACCAGCAGCGCAATCATGCCCAGACCGATGGCGCGACCGAAGGCCAGGCCGTTCTCGTCGCTCATGTTGGTGCCGATCTGCTGGGCGATCACGAAGGTGATGCCGCAGGCCAGGGCCGCCACGCCGATACCGCCGATACCGACGGAACCGACCGCCTGAACGATCAGGCCAGTGAGCGTGAAACCGGTGAGCAGACTGTAGGTGGTCAGCAGCGGCAGGGCCGTGCCGTTATTGCCCTTGGCCGCCGCATTCTGGGCGACGAAGAAGAGCACGATTTGGCCGATCAGCGCCACCACGAAAGCGGGCATGAAGGCACCGGGGTTGTTCTGCAGCAGCGACAGGCCACCGAAGACGCCACCGGCGGTGAGGATCAGTCCGCCACCCACGTAGGGCAGAGATTTCTTGACGACGTTAGGCCCCGTCAGGGCGCTCATCTGCGCCTCGCGGATCGCCTCCTGGAAATTACTCGTGTAGGGCATGAACACTATCGAACGAGACGTTATCTGGGATCCTAGAGCATCCACCCGGGGCTGCTCGGGGAAGAAAACCGAACCTTTACAGGGCGCTCAGCTGCAGGCTGGCAGGCTGACCGGGATTGCCCTCCAGTCGGACCAGACGTCCGTTGGCTGCCAGGTGTCGGGCGATGAAGTAGAGCGTCTCCACCTGATCGGTCTCCAGCTTGGTCGCTACCTCCGCCAGCGTCAGGGGTGCCCCTGCCAGACGCAGGGTCTCCACCAGCCGTGTCTGCAGATTGAGCACCACGGCGGCAGCCTTCTTGCCCGCTTCCACACCAGGCTGGTGGTAGGCATTGATGTTCACCAGGGAGGCGTAGAGACCCACCGCCCGCTCGTAGAGGGCGATCAGCGCCCCGACAGTGCGGGCATCGGCCCGCTGCACCGTGATCGTGATCGACTCGCGGCCCTTGTCGTAGAGAGCCTGGCGGGTGCCCTGCAGGAAGCCGGAGAGGTAGTCCCCGGCGGTGATGCCCGGGTCCAGTTCCAGGGAGGGGCCGTCCCGGTCCTCCAGCACTTCGATGAAGGTGGCGAAGAAGTTGGCAACACCCTCGCGTAGCTGCTGCACGTAGGCGTGCTGGTCGGTGGAGCCCTTGTTGCCGTAGACGGCGATGCCCTGGCAGACGACGTTGCCGTCGAGGTCCAGTTCCTTGCCCAGGGACTCCATGATCAGCTGCTGCAGATAGCGGCTGAACAGCAGCAGGCTGTCCTTGTAGGGCAGCACCACCATGTCCTTGTCACCCTTGCCGTTACCGGCGTAGTACCAGCTCAGGGCCAGCAGAGCCGCCGGGTTGCGGCGCACCTCGGGCACGCGGGTGAGGGCATCCATCTGACCAGCACCCGCCAGCAGGGCCTGGATGTCGACGCCCTGCAGCGCCGCCGCCACCAGCCCCACCGCCGACAGTTCGGAGGTGCGGCCTCCGACCCAGTCGTGCATCGGGAAGGTGGTCAGCCAGCCTTCGGAGAGAGCAACCTTCTCCAGAGCACTGCCCTCGCCGGTGATCGCCACCGCCTGCTTCGCGAAGTTCAGCCCCCGGGCCTGGAAGGCCGCCTGGGCCTCAAGCATGCCGTTGCGGGTTTCAGGGGTGCCGCCAGATTTGGAGATCACCAGCACGAGGGTGGTGGCGAGGCGATCGCCCAATTGAGCCAGGACCCGGTCCATACCCGCCGGGTCGGAGTTATCGAAGAAGTGGATGGATAGGGGCGCATCTACCGGCGTCAGGGCCTCGGCCACGAACTGGGGCCCGAGGGCAGAGCCGCCGATACCGATGGAGAGGATATCGGTGAATCGGGGCGCGGCAGGCGGCGCAATCTCACCAGCATGGACCTTGGCGGCAAAGGACTGGATGGCGGCGAGGGTGTCTTCAATGCTGGCCCGCAGCTCGGGGGTAGGGGCCAACTGGGGGGCCCGCAGCCAATAATGGCCAACCATGCGCTGCTCGTCGGGGTTGGCGATCGCCCCACCCTCCAGGGCAGCCATGGCCGCAAACGCCCGCTCGAAGGCAGGCTGCAGACCGTCGAGATAGGCCTGATCGAAGCCCATGCGGCTGACGTCGAGGTAGAAGCCGAGGTCGGCCTCGTAGTAGAGCCAGTCCTGATATCGTTGCCAGAGCTGGGCTGCAGTCATGGGCTTGAGCCTCGTTACGGTCGCCGGAGCAGTTCTAGCCGATAGCTTACCGGCGGCTTTGTTCGCCGGGAACATAATTACGGTGCGGTTTGCCGCTCCCCCGGCCCGCTAGGATCGGATCTGGACGTGCCCCGGGAGTTCCCCATGCAGCTGACCGTCTCCCTCACCGGCGAACCCGCCGCCATCGAGAGCGTGCTGGTGATGATGCTCAAGCACCTGCGCAACGGGCAGGCGGTGCAGTTCAAGACGGCAATCCACCCCGAGAGCCAGCAGGGCATTGAGGGACTGGTGGAGGTGCAGGCGGGCGAGGAGGAACTGGCCTTCTGGAAACAGGCCCTGGCAATGCTCGACCAAGCCGAGGTGCTGAAGCTGCAGGGCCAGGAGTTCGCCGACTGGGCCCGCGATCGCCTCAAGGCGATGGACATCCCCATGGAACGGAAGATCGCCACCTACGCCCAGCTGGTCACCCTGGAGCGGGAGCGATCGCCCCTCAGCCCGGTCTAGTTGTCAGGCCCAGGCTTTGATGCCACGATGATCGGAGCTCACCGGGAGAGGTGGCAGAGTGGTCGAATGCGGCTGACTTGAAATCAGCTGACTCGCAAGGGTCCGTGGGTTCGAATCCCACCCTCTCCGTCAAACTGGCGTCTTGAGACGTCCTAAGAACCCCGAAAACCCAGTGTTTTCGGGGTTTTTTCATGCTTGCCAGTCCAGGGGCGTCCGAGCAAAGTCTGCCAAATCCAGGAATTTAGGGGGTATAATCAGGGGTATAGGTAGAGCTTAAAATTTATACCCCCATATGAAGCTCAACGATAGACAGATCAAGCAGTTGAAGCCCAAGGACAAGCAATATAAGGTCTCCGATGGGCGTGGTCTATATCTGCTGGTTCATCCGAACGGTTCCAAGTACTGGCGACAGAAGGTTCGGTTCAACGGTGGCAAGGAGAACACCATCTCCCACGGGGTCTATCCGGTAGTCACGCTTGCCGAGGCAAGACAGCTGGCTCTGGAGGTGAAGCGAACCCTTAAGGCTGGCGTGGATCCAGCAGCGGTAAAAAAAGCGGAGAAATCCCGACTCCGACTTGAGAATGAGAATCAGTTTTCTAAGATTGCTCGGGAATGGCACCGAGTGCGTCAGGGGAAATGGAGTGTCACTCATGCAACCGACGTTCTCGGAAAGTTGGAGAAGAACGTCTTCCCGCTGCTTGGAGAGAAGCCGGTCACCGAGATCACAGCTCACGACGTCTTGGAGGTCATTCGTCGGATCGAGGCACGACGAGCGATTGAGACGGCGAAACGGACCCTCCAGATCATCAACGGCGTTTTCGACTACGCCATCGCTCTGGGGAAAGCGGATGCCAATCCGGCGTACCGGCTGAACAAGGTGCTCGAAGTCCAGAAGACTGAGCACTACCCCTGTATCGGCTGGAATGAATTTCCCGAACTCCTCAAGGCGATCACAGAGAACACATCTAACAGTGATGTCTTGACCCTCAGCGCCATAAAAATGCTGCTGCTGACCTTCGTTCGCACGAGTGAGCTGATCAACGCCAAGTGGAGCGAGATCGACCTGAATGCTGCCCAGTGGATCATTCCTGGAGAACGAATGAAAATGGGCAAGGACCACATAGTCCCGCTTTCAACTCAGGCGATCGCCATTCTTCGGGAACTCCACCAAATCACTGGGCTAACCGAAAATATCTTCAGCAGCCCCAGAGCGAAAAGTGGGGTGATCAGCAACAATACAGTCAATGTGGCGCTTAAGCGTATGGGCTTTAAGGACCGGATGTGCGGTCACGGCTTCCGGGCATTCGCTATGACGAATATCAAGGAGAAGCTGAACTACCGTCACGAGGTCATAGACCGCCAGCTAGCTCATGCTCCAAAAAGCAAGGTAGCGGCTGCTTATGACCGAGCAGCTTTCTTAGAGGAGAGAGCCAAGATGATGCAAGAGTGGGCTGACCTGCTGGGCCAAGTCCACTCAGAATTGAGGAGTAGGGCGTAGGGTTGGAGGATGGCAGAGCAGTACACCGCACGTTCC
>CAWUMD010000066.1:0-11092 GCA_963923365.1 uncultured bacterium | reverse complement strand
CCTGCTCAAAGCCACCGCCGCCCTGCTGGCCGAGCCCCAACTGAAGGAGGCCGTCGGCGAAGCGCGACTGCGTCAGCGCGAACAGAATCAGGGCGAATAGGCCCACAGACCACGCCGGATCGGAGTTGGGGCGGTTCCGGGCTTCCGCTATCCTAGGCCTCAATCGCCACTCCCCAGCCGCCGTATCCGGCGGTGATCCATGACCGATCCGCTCGACCCCCTTTCGCCGGAACGTATCATCCCGACGGCCCTGCACCAGGAGATGCAGCGCTCGTATCTGGAATACGCCATGAGCGTGATCGTCGGCCGGGCCCTGCCCGACGCCCGCGATGGTCTCAAACCCGTGCAGCGCCGCATCCTCTATGCCATGCACGAACTGGGGCTCACCCCGGATCGCCCCTTCCGCAAATGCGCCCGCGTCGTCGGTGACGTGCTGGGCAAGTACCATCCCCACGGTGACCAGGCGGTCTACGACGCCCTGGTGCGACTGGTGCAGGACTTCTCCTGCCGCTACCCGCTGCTGGCGGGGCACGGCAACTTCGGCTCGATCGACAACGATCCGGCGGCGGCGATGCGCTACACCGAAACCCGCCTCGCCCCGATCAGCCACGAAGCAATGCTGGGGGAAATCGGTGACGAGACCGTCGATTTCGCAGCCAACTTCGACAACTCCCAGCAGGAACCGACGGTTCTGCCCGCCCAGTTGCCGTTCCTGGTGCTCAACGGCTGCTCCGGCATCGCCGTCGGCATGGCCACCAACATCCCACCCCACAACCTCGGCGAGGTGATTGACGGCCTGATTGCCCTGGTGGACAACCCGGAACTGCCGGACCGCGACCTGATGGCCCTGATTCCGGGCCCAGACTTCCCCACCGGCGGGCAGATTCTCGATCGCCAGGGCATCTGGGAAACCTACTGCACCGGCCGCGGCAGTATTCCCGTGCGCGGCATCGCCCGGATTGAGGAGATCCAACCGGGCAAGGGACGTCACCGCCGTCCGGTGATCATCGTCACCGAACTGCCCTACCAGGTGAGCAAGGCGGGCTGGATCGAGAAGGTCGCCGATCTGGTCAACCAGGGCAAGATCGAGGGCATCGCCGACATCCGCGATGAGAGCGATCGCGAGGGCATGCGCGTCGTCATCGAACTGCGCCGCGACAGCAAACCGGATGCGGTCCTGGGGCAGCTCTACAAGCGCACCCCCCTGCAGAACAACTTCGGCTCCATCCTGCTGGCCCTGGTGGATGGCCAGCCGCGTCAGCTCAGCCTCAAGCAGCTGCTGCTGCATTTCCTGGAGTTCCGGGAGGAAACCCTCACCCGTCGCTATCGCCACCAGCTGGAGCAGACGGAACAGCGGCTGGAGATCGTCGCCGGTCTGCGGCGCTGCCTCGGACGCCTCGACGAACTGGTGGAGCTGCTGCGCAACGCCCCCGACGGCAGCACGGCCCGGGCCCAGCTGCAGGTGCGCTTCGATCTGAGTGAGCGTCAGGCAGACTCGGTACTCTCCATGCCCCTGCGCCGCCTCACGGGCCTGGAACAGGAGAATCTGCGCCGGGAGCAGGCGGATCTGGAAACCACCCAGGCTCGCCTGCAGCAGTTGCTGGGCGATCGCCGCGAACTGCTCAAGGCCCTGAAGCAGGATCTGCGGGCTCTCAAGAAGCGCTACGCCTCCCCCCGACTCACCCGTATTCCCAGCCAGGAACTGTCGGAGGTGGCGATCGCCTCCGCCCAGCTGTCGGTGTTCAATGCCGGTACCAGCAGTCGGCCCCGGGCGATCGCCAGCAGCAGCGACAACGAAACCGGTCTGGGCCCCCTGTTCGACGGTGAAGCCGATGAACCCGGTGTGCTGCTGCGCAGCCGCGACGGCTATGTGCAGCGTCTGAGCGATCGCGCCGCCGCCCGCCAGCGCCCCAAGGTCGGCGTCAGCGACGGAGTGGACGATCCGACGGTGGCCTACGACCTGCTGGAAGCCCGTCAGCAACTGCTGCTGGTCAGCCGCGATGGCCGTGGGTTCGGCATCGAGGCCCAGCGCCTGCCCCTGGGGCGTCGCCAGCCCCGCGGTCTACCCCTGGCCAGCCTGCTGCCGAGCGATCTGCAGACGGATCCCCAGGCCGTGGTCACCTGTCTGCCCCTGCCCTCGGACCTCGACCGGGGCTCCCTGATCCTGCTCACCGAGCAGGGCCGGGCCAAGCGTCTGCCCCTGAGCGACTGTGCGGGATCGACCGCACGGGGCCTGTCGCTGCTCAAGACCAAGGAGGACGACCAGCTCTACGCGGCCGTCCCCATGGGTAGCGAAGCGGAACTGGTCCTGGGCACCTCCAGCGGTCGCCTGCTGCGCCTGCCGGAAACCCAGCTGCCGCTGATGGGGCGTCCGGCCCAGGGACCCCAGGTCATGCGTCTGCGTCCCCAGGAAACCCTCGTGGGGTGCGTGCCCCAGGCCGCCGGAGCCGACCTGCTGCTGATCAGTGCCGAGGGCTGGGCCAAGCGTCTGCCCGGCCACCTGCTGCGCCTCGCCCAGCGCGGAGATCTCGGCAATATCGGTCTGCGCTTCCAATCGAAGCAGGACCGTCTGGTCGCCATCACCGGTGCCCCCGCCAAGGGACTGCTGGGGCTGTACACCAGCCATCAGCGCCTGATCTGGATCCCGGTTGGCCAGATCTCCATCTGGGGCATCGACAGCAGCGGCGATCGCATCACCGAGCTGCAGCCGGATGAGCAGGTGCTCTCGGCCCAGGTCTGGCAGCCCCAAAGCCGTCCCCAGACCAGCAGCGACGAGTAGCGTGCCGCCGGGCGCTCAGACGTCCGGGAACGCCCCCAGCAGCTTCACCTCCGGCTCCAGGTCAACACCGTATTCGGTCCGGACAGAGGCCTGGAGGTAGCGGATCAGGGCCAGGATATCCTCGGCCCGGGCATTCCCCAGGTTGAGGATGAAGTTGGCGTGCTTTTCCGCCACCTGGGCCTGCCCGATGCAGTGCCCCTTTAGGCCAAGAGATTCGATCAGCTGGCCCGCCTTCTGCGGCTCGGGATTGCGGAAGACACTGCCGCAGTTGGGCAGATGGTAGGGCTGGGTGCCCTTGCGCTGGCGCAGATTGCAGGTCGTATCCGCCAGTACCTGCTTCGGATCCTGACCGGGCTGCAGTTGCAGGGTCGCCTCAATCACCCAGTAGTCACCCTGCTGCAGCCGGGACTGACGATACCCGTAGGCCAGCCGTTCCGCCTCCCAGACCTCCAGGCCCGTCGGTCCGAGCACGGTGGCCTGCACCAGACTGTCTGCCAGACAGCCCCCCTGGGCACCGGCATTCATCACCACGGCTCCGCCGAGGCTACCGGGAATCCCCACCGACCATTCCAGACCGCGCCAGCCACGCCGCGCCGCCGCCCAGGCCAACCGGGGGATCGGCTCCCCGGCCAACACCGTCACCTGCCCGGTAGCCGGTTCGAAGCGGGCGCCCTTGGCCAGGCGGCTGCCGATCACCAGTCCCGGCAGACCGTGATCGCTGATCAGCAGATTGGAACCGGCCCCCAGGAAGGTCACCGGCAGGGCCTCATCCCGGGCCCACTGCAGCAGCCGGATTACCTCGTCTGCCCGGGTGGGCTCCGCGTACCACTGGGCCGGACCACCGACCTTGAAGGAGGTCAGGGGGGCCAGAGAGCAATTGGCCTGCAGGAGCGAGTCCATCCCGATCGCCTCCTCAGGCGGGCGCCTGTTCGAAGTGGGCAACCAGATCCGGAATGACACTGTTCAGGTTTCCGGCCCCGAGGAACAGAGCCAGATCCCCCGGCTGCAGCACAGCCTGCAGGCACTGACGCACATCGTCCAGGGAGGGCTGGTAGCGGACCTGGGGATGGGTCGTGGCGATCGCCGCCGCCAGGTGTTCACCACCGAAATCGGCAGGCTTGGCCTCCCCGGCACTGTAGACATCACAGAGCACCACCAGGTCCGCCGCACCGAAGCTGGCGGCGAACTCGTTCAGGAAGGCACGGGTGCGGCTGTAGCGATGCGGCTGGAAGATCGCCACAATCCGTCGGGGCACCTCGGGCAGGCGGCTGCGGCCGGTGGCCACCTGCAGGCGGGCCGCCGCCAGGGTGGCGCTCAGCTCCGTGGGATGGTGCGCATAGTCATCGACAAACTGGATGCCCGCCGCCGCCCCCCGGAAATCAAAGCGCCGCCGGGCACCCTCGTAGCGGCCGATGGCCTCGGCAATGGTCTCGAAACTCAGACCCAGCTTGCGACCCACGGCGATCGCCGCCAGGGCATTGCTGAGGTTGTGGGCCTCCAGCAGCGGCACGTACAGTTCGCCCAGCACCTGTTCCCGTTCGTAGATCGTCGCCCGCGTGCCATCTCCGGCGTAGCGGATGTCGGTGGCCCGGTAGTCGGCACCGGAATCACCGTTGAGGCTGTAGCTCAATTGCCCCGGCAGATGCTGGCGCAGATTCGGGCAGTCCCAGTTGCTGACCACGGTGCCGCAGTGGCTGGCGAACTCCTCGAAGATGGCCAGCACCGAGGCCAGATCCTGATAGTGGTCCGGGTGATCAAGCTCGACATTGGTGATGATGCCGATGGCCGGGTGGAACTTGACCAGGGAGCCATCGGACTCGTCCGCCTCCGCCACCAGGTACTCACTGTTGCCGACCCGGGCATTGCCCCCCAGGGCCGTCACTTCGCCCCCGATCACCACCGTCGGGTCCAGCCCGGCCTCCTGCAGCAGGAAGGCAATCATGCCGCTGGTGGTCGTCTTGCCGTGGGTACCCGCCACCGCGACGCTGCGGTAGTCGGCGATCAGGGCCGCCAGCACATCCGAGCGGTGGAACATCGGGTAGCCGCGCTCGACCGCCGCCGCATACTCGGGGTTAGTGGCGGCGATCGCCGTCGAGCAGACCACCTGGGGTCCCGGGCCCCCGTCCCAGTGGTCGAAGTTGCCGGGCACCTGCTGGCTGAACACCCGGGCCCCCTGCGCCTCCAGACGGCGGGTGATGTGGGTGGTGCGGGGATCGGACCCCGAAACCAGCAGACCCCGGTGGAGGAGGATCTGCGCCAGGGCGGACATGCCGATGCCCCCGATCCCGATGAAATGGGTGGGGCGACTGCCCAGCTCCATGCCCTGCGCCATATCCCTACGAGTCCTCGATTCGTCCCGCCCGGTGCGGAATCCGGCGCTATCATACCAAGGCTCTTCCGGCCGACCGACACCGGCTTCGCAAGCCGTCGCACAGGGCAAAGTCCCCACGGGGATCGGCAGAGTGGGGGGGTCGACCGTGCGATATGATCCCTTAAATCACTAGGTTTCACCATCTACTGTTCGTGCGAGGGCAAGACGCAGTGACCATTCGTGTTGCGATCAACGGCTTCGGCCGCATCGGCCGGAACTTCCTCCGCTGTTGGCTGGGCCGGGAAAACAGCGGTATCGAAGTCGTCGGCATCAACGACACTTCCGATCCGCGCTCCAATGCCCACCTTCTGAAGTACGACTCCATGCTGGGTCGTCTCGACGCCGAGATCAGCGCCGACGAGAATTCGATCACGGTCAACGGCAAGACCATCAAGTGCGTCTCCGACCGCAATCCCCTCAACCTGCCCTGGCGCGAATGGAACATCGACCTGGTGATCGAGTCCACCGGCGTTTTCGTCGATGAAGCCGGTGCCGGCAAGCATATCCAGGCCGGTGCCAAGAAGGTGCTGATCACCGCCCCCGGTAAGGGTGATGGCGTCGGTACCTTCGTGGTGGGCGTCAACGCCGACCAGTACACCCACGAGTCCTACGACATCGTCAGCAACGCCAGCTGCACCACCAACTGCATGGCACCCGTGGTCAAGGTCCTGAACGATGCCTTCGGCATTGTCAAGGGCACCATGACCACCACCCACAGCTACACCGGTGACCAGCGCATCCTCGATGCCAGCCACCGCGATCTGCGTCGGGCCCGCGCCGCTGCGATCAACATCGTCCCCACCTCCACCGGTGCCGCCAAGGCCGTCGCCCTGGTGATTCCCGAAATGAAGGGCAAGCTGAACGGCATCGCCCTGCGCGTCCCCACCCCCAACGTCTCAGTGGTCGACCTGGTGCTGCAGGTCAGCAAGGGCACCAACGCCGAGGAAGTGAACGCTGTCCTCAAGGCCGCTTCCGAGGGCGCCATGAAGGGCATCATCAAGTACTGCGATGAGCCTCTGGTCTCCAGCGACCACGCCGGCACCTTCGAATCCTCCATCGTCGACTCCGACCTGACCATGGTCATGGGCGACGACATGGTCAAGGTTGTGGCCTGGTACGACAACGAGTGGGGCTACAGCCAACGGGTTGTGGACCTGGCCGAGGTCGTGGCCCGCAACTGGAAGTAAGCTTCCACCCCTTTCCCGCGACCCCAGGTCACGCCCCCGCGACCTGGGGTCGCGCTTTTGCGGGTACCCCCAATCGTCAGGATTGGGTTTCCGCCATTGAAGCCCCGGTATGACCCGAGATACTGTGGACTTTTAACGGCTTGATCCTCGATTGCCAGTGGATATGCAGCAGACCACCCTCACGCACCTCAAACAGTTGGAAGCCGAGAGCATCCACATCATCCGGGAGGTGGCGGCCGAGTTCGACAACCCGGTGATGCTCTACTCCATCGGCAAGGACTCGTCGGTGATGCTGCACCTGGCCCGTAAGGCCTTCGCACCGGGGCGTCCCCCCTTTCCGCTGCTGCACGTCGACACCACCTGGAAGTTCCAGGCCATGTACGAGTTCCGCGAGCGCATGGCCCGCGAGAGCGGCATGGAGCTGCTGGTGCACGTGAACGAGGAGGCCCGCAGCCAGGGCATCAATCCTTTCGAGCACGGCAGCCGGGTCCACACCGACCTCTACAAGACCGAGGGTCTGAAGCAGGCGCTGGACAAGTACAAATTCGATGCAGCCTTCGGCGGCGCTCGCCGGGACGAGGAGAAGTCCCGGGCCAAGGAGCGCGTCTACTCCTTCCGCGATCGCAACCACCGCTGGGACCCGAAGAATCAGCGTCCCGAACTCTGGAACCTCTACAACGGCAAGGTTCACAAGGGTGAGAGCATCCGCGTCTTCCCCCTGTCCAACTGGACCGAGCTCGACATCTGGCAGTACATCTACCTCGAGCAGATCCCGATCGTGCCGCTCTACTACGCCGCCCAGCGGCCGGTGGTGGAGCGCGACGGTGTGAAGATCATGGTCGATGACGACCGCATGCCCCTGCAGCCGGGCGAAACGCCTACCCCGGAATGGGTCCGCTTCCGCACCCTCGGCTGCTATCCCCTCACCGGCGCGGTGGAATCGAAGGCCCAGACCCTGCCCGACATCATTCAGGAAATGCTGCTCACAAAGACCAGCGAGCGCCAGGGTCGGGTAATCGACCATGACGGGGCCGGTTCCATGGAGCAGAAGAAGCGCGAAGGCTACTTCTAGCAACCACCCCCGATCCGCTTACATCTCTGGCCCACGACCCGGAATTTCCAGCCATGTCCCACCAATCGGACCTGATCAGCACCGATATCCTGGCCTACCTGAAGCAGCACGAGCAGAAGGATCTGCTGCGCTTCCTCACCTGCGGCAGCGTCGACGACGGCAAGAGCACGCTGATTGGTCGTCTGCTCCACGACTCCAAGCTGATCTACGAGGACCAGCTCGCCGCCATCCAGAGCGACAGTGCCAAGGTCGGCAATGCCGGCGAAGGGGAAATCGATCTGGCCCTGCTGGTCGATGGCCTGCAGTCGGAACGGGAGCAGGGGATCACGATTGATGTCGCCTACCGCTTCTTCAGTACCGAGAAGCGGAAGTTCATCATCGCCGACACCCCCGGCCACGAGCAGTACACCCGCAACATGGCCACCGGGGCTTCGACCGCCAATCTGGCGATCATCCTGATCGACGCCCGGCGCGGGGTCCTCACCCAGACCCGCCGCCACAGTTTCATCGTCAATCTGCTGGGCATCCGTCATGTGATCGTGGCGATCAACAAGATGGATCTGGTGGACTGGAGCGTCGACACCTTTGAGCAGATCCGCCGGGACTACCTGGAGTTCGCCCAGGCCCTGGACATCGAGGATATCCGCTTTGTGCCGATCTCGGCCCTGCGGGGCGACAACGTGGTCAACCTCAGCGATCGCAGTCCCTGGTATGACGGCCAGACGCTGATGCAGATCCTCGAGACGGTGGAAATCGATCAGGATCAGAACCTGCACGAGTTCCGCCTGCCGGTGCAGTACGTCAACCGCCCCAACCTGGACTTCCGCGGCTTCTGCGGCACCATCGCCAGCGGCATCGTCCGTCAGGGCGACGAGGTGAAGGTGCTGCCCTCGGGCAAGACCAGCCGGGTGAAGAGCATCGTCACCTTCGATGGCGATCTGGAAGAGGCGATCGCCGGTCAGGCGATCACCATTACCCTCGAGGACGAAATCGACATCAGCCGCGGCGACCTGATCTGCCACAGCGGCAGCCATGTGGAGACCGGCGATCGCCTCGGCAGCATGCTGGTCTGGATGGGTGAGGAACCGATGCAACCCGGCAAGCGCTACTGGATCAAGAGCGCCAGCTGCACGATTCCCGCCAGCTTCAGCCGTATCCGCCATCAGGTGGACGTGAACACCCTGGAGCAGCATCCGGCCGAGCAGTTGGAGCTGAACGGCATCGCCGAGGTGGAGCTGTCCCTGGAAGCCCCGCTGCCCTTCGACCCCTATCGTCAGGTCAAGGGCACCGGCAGTTACATCGTCATCGACCGAATCAGCAACGTCACGGTGGGGGCCGGCATGCTGGTGGCTAAGGTCACCGACGGGACACCCGACACTGCCACGTCCTTCAGCCAGTTCGAACTGGAACTGAATGCCCTGATCCGCAGGCACTTCCCCCACTGGGACGCCAAGGATCTGAGCAGTCTCTGAGCCCAGCAGAAAGCCGGGGCGTTCCGAATGAACTTCCCGGCTTTCTGCTTATTGCCCCGTCATCTCAGAGCTGGGCCCAGATTTTCTGTGCCCGCTTCTGCAGCTGCAGCAGCGGATTTTCGGGTGCCTGCTCCTCCTGACGGTAGTAGCGATAGTGGCTGCCACCCGGTATGGAGGTATCCACCCGAACATCACCACGGGGTACGTTGGCAACGACACCCAGCAGCGGTGTGGAACTGATCTGCAGTTGCTCGACCACACTGCGCACGGCATCGCGATCGGTATACCCCAGACCCAGCACCAGCAGCAGACCATCCAGATTGTGCTTGGAAAGGATGCTGGTGTCGGTGATGCCCAGCAGCGGCGGCGTATCGAAGATAATCAGGTCGAACAAACCACTGTTGCGCAAACTGGTGACCAGTTCCTGCATGCGGTTGGACCCGAGCAGGCGTGCGGGATCCGTCTGGACGGTACCAGCGGTGAGAACCGACAGGTCACTGCTGACCACATGCAGGACTTCATGGATAGTGGCCTGGCTGGTGAGCAGATTACTGAGACCGACGGTGTTCTCGATGCCCACGCGTTCGTGCAGTTTGGGCTGCCGCAGATCCGCATCGATCAGCAGCACTCGCTTGCCCAGGGTCGCAGCGGCCTCAGCCAGTTGCAGCGACACCGTTGACTTACCTTCGTTGGGCACCGAGGAGGCAACCGCGATCGCCTGCAGAGGCCGATCAGGGCTGAAGAAATCCAGTCGGGTCGCCAGGCCACGGAAGTATTCCAGAGTCGGGTCCTGCCAGTAGTAGCCCAGCGCAGCGGAGTGAGCCTCCGACTGCTCCGCTGCCATAGCCGGGAGATTCGATGCTTCCTCTTGCGAGATCGGAGAGTCGATCATCTCGGGAGAGGGAGCCAACTGTGCCAGGTGCGGCACCGTGGCGATCACGGGCACGCCTGGAAGTTCCACCTGCACCTGCTGAATGCTGCGGAAGACATTATCCGAGCGATCGCGGTAAATCGCCGCCCCTACCCCTGCCATCAGCCCCATCACCACAGAAAGGGCAAAGCTACGGGGAATGTTCGGGAACACCGGCAGCAGACCCACCTGGGGCTGCGCAATCAGTTCCCAGGGCTGAGACTGCTGGGCCAACTCAAGCCGGTACTTCTCCCGAGCAGCGATGAAGTTGGTGAGGTTAGTCTGCGCTACTTCCAGCTCCCGCTTCAGGGACTCGTACTGCCGGGTCAGTTGCGGAACCCGTTCGTACTGGGCCTGCAGAACCTTCCCCTGGCGTTCCAGGAATTGCTGCTGGGTACCCAGAACCCGCACTAGGTTGGCATTCTCGATCAGCTTTTGAGTCAGGGAAAGGCCCGTCGGGGTGAGTTGAGCCTTGGGCCGGCTCGCCGGGCTGGCCCCCAGCAGTTTCGACGACTCGGCCTTCAGCAGCGGTACCAGTTCCTGGCGCTTGGTGCGAAGAGCAACCAGAATCGGGCTATCCGGCTGCAAGCGAGCCGATTCGGTTGCGATCTTCTTGTCAATCTCCAGCAGGTCATTGAGTAAGCCCTGGTAACGGGGTGACTCACTCACCGCCGCCACCGAGAGCGCTGTCCCGGATCGGACACCCAGCTGCGCCTCCAGCAGGAGCTTAGAGGCCCGGGCCTGATTCAACTGCAGACCGACATCCCGCAGTTGCTGACGATTGGCAGTGACCTCAGTGGTCAGGCTGGCTGTCAGGGTCTGGGGATCGATGAAATCGTTCGCCTCGCGAAACTGCTCCAGTCGCTTCTCCTGACGTTCAACCGACGCCTGCAGCCCCGGAAACTGGCTGTTCAGAAACTCGATAGAGGTTCGTACACGCTCCCGATTCCGCTGCAGACTGTAATCCTTCAGAACTGAGGAATAGGCATCGATCACAGCCTGAATTCGATCCGGCGAGGCATCCTCGTATACAACCGCAACCGTCGAGGTATCATCCAGCAGCTGAACATTCAGCTTCTTATCTTCTATGTTCTTCTGAAGATCAACAAGCCCTATTTCATATCCTTGCTCCTGCAGCTTCTTAGCCACTTTGTCAAGGACAATTGGACTACGCATCAGCGTCGTAATCGTATTCAGATCCTGCTTGGTAAGAGGCAACTCTTGACTTTTAATTTCATTATTACCTACTGCAGGAGGCTCGTTTTTTGCCGGAGTCTTAATATCATCAACCAGCACTTGAA
>CAWUMD010000065.1:0-11160 GCA_963923365.1 uncultured bacterium | reverse complement strand
CTCCAACCCCACGGGCATGGTCTACAGCCCGGCGGAAATCCGGGCGATCGCCCAGCTGGTGGTCGAGCACGACCTGCTGGTGGTCTCCGATGAAATCTACGAGAAGATTCTCTACGCCGGAGCCGAGCAGCTGAGCATCGGCGCCTGCGGCCCGGAGATCTTCGAACGGACAATCATCAGCAACGGCTTCGCCAAAGCCTACGCCATGACTGGCTGGCGCATCGGCTACCTGGCCGGGCCACTGGAGATCATCAAGGCCGCCAGCACCCTCCAGAGCCACAGCACCAGCAACGTCTGCACCTTCGCCCAGTACGGGGCGATCGCCGCCCTTGAAGGTCCTCAGGACTGCGTGCAGCAGATGCTGGAGGCTTTCAGGGAACGACGCCGGGTGATCCTCGACGGCCTGCGGGCCATCGACGGCCTCAGCTGCCCGACCCCGGAGGGAGCCTTCTACGCCTTCCCCAACATCGGCCGCACCGGCCTCGGCTCCCTGGAATTCTGCCGCCTGTTGCTCGAGGAACAGCAGGTGGCGGCGATCCCCGGTATCGCCTTCGGCGCCGATGACTGCATCCGCCTCTCCTACGCCACCGATCGGGCCACGATTGAGCGGGGCCTGGAACGGCTGTCCCGTTTCGTCCGTTCCCGCCTGTGACCGCTGCGATCGCCCCGCCGCTGCGGGTGATCGCCATCGGCGACAGCAGCGTCTACGGCTACGGCGACCCCGAGGGGGGTGGCTGGGTTGAGCGGCTGCGGCGTCACTGCATGGCGGCGGGTCCCGAGGCTCCGGTGATCTACAACCTCGGCGTGCGCGGGGATGGCACGCATCAGGTGGCTCGGCGCCTAAGCACGGAATTCGCCTGTCGGGGCGAACTGCGCAACCGCCAGCCGGACCGGCTGCTGATCTCCGTGGGGATCAACGATAGTCCGCGGGTGGGCAAGCCAGAGGGCCGCAACCGCCTGCCCTACGACGACTTCTGCCTGGAATTCGCCTCTCTGATGGAGAAGGCCCGCAGCCTCGCCCCCACCCTCTGCATCGGCATGGTACCGGTGAACGAGGCGGCGATGCCCTTCGCCGAGGTGCTCTGGTACAGCCTGGAGGAACAGCGCCGCTACCGCACCGCCAGTCGCGACATCTGCGACCGCTTCGGCATTCCCTACCTGGACCTGCTGGCCCTCTGGGAAAGCCGGGGCAGTTCCTGGTGGCAGGCCCGCCTCAGTACCGATGGCCTGCATCCCAACAGTCTCGGCTATGCCGATCTGTATGCCGACATCCAGACCTGGGAACCCCTGCAACGCAGTCTGGGCCTGGCCACCTAACGTCCATGACCGGGGGAGCGGTCGGCGGCCAAATGTCACAATTTCACGCCGGTCGCTGTCACTTTCGGGATCCCTTCGTTAGCCTGGGATCGCCCAGCGCCTCGGCGCCTGGCAAAATCTGAAGCCCAAGCTACAATCGAAGGGTTCTGAGGCCACCCGGATCGCCCCGCTTTGAACGGGGTGACGCTAGAACGTTGATCCGGACAGGCCACACCCAGGTTTAGGTCCCTGCCGCTGCGCGAGACCCGTAAACCTCAGCGAACCCCGATTAAGTCAGCAGCCGCGGTTCTGTCCCGCCGCGGTGGGTCTTATCGCGTGACATTGAAGGAGCCCAGAGGAACCCGGAATGACGCAGGCAACTGAACTGCTGGAACCGACGCTGCAGACCGAGCAGCCTGCGGACAAGCCCAAGCGTAAGACGGGTGGCCGTAAGAAAACCACCAAGAAAGCCGAAGCTGAGGCGAAGAAACCGGTAGTGATCGTTGCCGCCGAAGAGGACGTCGATAACGACGAGGGCTACGACGAGGAGGACGAGGCCGACGAGAAGGGCAAGGCCCAGGCCAAGAAAAAGCATTACACCGAAGACTCGATCCGCCTCTACCTGCAGGAAATCGGCCGTATCCGCCTGCTGCGGGCGGACGAGGAAATCGAGCTGGCCCGGAAAATCTGCGATCTGCTGGCCCTGGAGCGGATGCGTGATGCTCTGGCCGAGCGGCTGGAGCGCGAACCCACCGACGAGGAGTGGGCGGTCGAGGCGGAGATGCCCTTCGAGCAGTTCCGTCGCCGTCTGTTCAAGGGTCGCCGCGCCAAGGACAAGATGGTGCAGTCGAACCTGCGGCTGGTGGTCTCGATCGCCAAGAAGTACATGAACCGTGGTCTCTCCTTCCAGGATCTGATCCAGGAAGGTAGCCTCGGCCTGATCCGTGCCGCCGAGAAGTTCGACCACGAGAAGGGCTACAAGTTCTCCACCTACGCCACCTGGTGGATCCGTCAGGCCATCACCCGGGCGATCGCCGACCAGAGCCGCACCATCCGTCTGCCGGTCCACCTCTACGAGACCATCTCGCGGATCAAGAAGACTACCAAGCTGCTCTCCCAGGAAATGGGCCGTAAGCCCACCGAGGAGGAGATCGCCACCCGCATGGAGATGACGATCGAGAAGCTGCGCTTCATCGCCAAGTCGGCCCAGCTGCCCATCTCCCTGGAAACCCCCATCGGCAAGGAAGAGGACTCCCGCCTGGGTGACTTCATCGAGTCCGACGGTGAAACCCCCGAGGAGCAGGTGGCCAAGACCCTGCTGCGGGAGGACCTCGAAGGCGTGCTCGGCACCCTCAGCCCCCGCGAGCGGGACGTGCTGCGGCTGCGTTATGGCCTGGATGACGGTCGCATGAAGACCCTCGAGGAAATCGGCCAGCTGTTCAACGTCACCCGTGAACGCATCCGCCAGATCGAGGCCAAGGCCCTGCGCAAGCTGCGGCACCCCAACCGCAACAGCGTCCTCAAGGAATACATCCGTTAAGGGCTGTACGCCGAATCAATCAAAAGGGACCCATTCGGGTCCCTTTTTTGTTGGGGAGGGTGGCGTGGCGTGATCCTCAGGCCGAGACGTACTCCGCCACCCGCTCACGGCGGCGGCGCAGATGCTCGAGGGCCTGCCGCTCCAGCTTGCGCACCCGCTCGCGGCTGATGTTCAGCCGTTCCCCGACCTTGGCCAGGGAGAGCCCCTCGCTGTCGTCCTCCAGACCGAAGCGGAGGGTGAGCACCGACCGCTGCTGGTCCGTCAGCTCCATCAGCAGGCTGGTGAGGTCGCGGCGCAGGGCTTCCCGTTCCACGAACTCATCCGGAGAGGTGGCCTCATCCTGGAGCAGTTCCTGCAGTTCGGTATCCTGGCTGTCGCCCACCTTCACGTCCAGGGACACGGGCTGGCGGTTCATCTGCAGGTATTCGCGCACCTGGTCCAGGGGCAGCTCCAGGGCCTCCGCCATTTCGGCCGGGGTGGCACTGCGACCCAGCTGCTGGGCCAGTTCCCGCTGCACCCGCTTGATCTTGTTCAGCTTCTCGGTGATGTGGATGGGCAGGCGGATAGTGCGCGACTGCTGGGCGATCGCCCGCGTAATCGCCTGGCGGATCCACCAGTAGGCGTAGGTCGAGAACTTATAGCCCTTGCCGGGGTCGAACTTCTCGACACCCCGCTCCAGGCCCAGGGAGCCCTCCTGAATCAGGTCCAGGAATTCCAGATGCCGCTTCTGGTACTTCTTGGCGATCGACACCACCAGACGCAGATTGGCCTCGATCATCCGCTTCTTGGCATAGCGGCCAGTGGTCAGCAGCTCACCCAGGGCCGCTGGGCTGAGATCGCAGGCAGTAGCCCATTCGAGCTCGCTGGGCTCGTGCTCCAGGGTTTCGAGCAGGCGATCGCGCACCTCGAGCAGTTCCATCATCCGCTGCACGGCCCGGCCGAAGCGCAGTTCCTCTTCATGGGTGAGCAGGCGCACCCGCCCGATTTCCTGGAGATAGGCCCGCACCAGGTCGGGACTGGAAGGATCGAGAAAAGCCATGGTCGTGACTCGGAGGTAGGAAGTTTGGGGCGATGAACTCGAGTGTCGTGGCGGTTGGGGAACTTTGGCAGCCGGGGAAGCCGCCCGCCACAGGTGGGGGAAACCCGCAACGTTGCCTGAGCCAGACGTCATACACCGCACTCCGGTTCCCGTCGGCTGCAGCAGAGGTGGGAATTGTTTCCAGGCTAGGGGTACCCCCCAAACGCAGCGACCGTGATTCCACGGGACTTTCAGCCCCACTGGCAGACTGCCCACTCCACAGGGGCTTCTATCCCCAAGCGACCGCACCGATCCCCGGAAATAGGCGAATCTAGGAAGCGATGTTTGCCCAACGAGGGTGAGATGGTGCAACGACTCTGGGGCGGGCTGCTGCTCCTGGTGCTGACCTGGACCGGACTGATGGGACCGGCCCTGGCGGCGGAAGTGATGAGTATCCGTGACGGTGGACTGCTGCGGGTCGGGGACAGCAACCGCAGCTTCGGCATCCGCATTGCCTGCATCGACATCCCGGCAGCCCAGGCGGAGGACGCCCGGGCCTATCTGCAGCAGCAGCTACCGCGCCGCACCCGGGTCAACTTCCGGCTCACCGGTCGGGATGGCGCCGAGGGGCCCGTGGTGGGTGAAATCTATCGCCTGCCGGATGGGACTGATCTGGCGGCGGGTCTGCTCGAATCCGGGTTGGCCACCATCCGGGAAGGGGAACTGGTGGGCTGTCCCAGCGCCGCCCTCTACCGGCAGGCAGCGGCTCAAGCCCAGGGGAGCGCCAGATGAACAACAAGCTCTCCCTGGCCCAGCTGATCGCAATCGTGCCGGTCAGTTTCGGCAGTCTGGCATTTCTGGCGGCAGGAATCTACAGCCTCAGCGAGGGGAACCGTCCGCTGGGCGGCGTCGGTCTGATCGTCGGGCTGCTGCTGGGGCTGGCGGCGATCGCCGTCTGGCGGAAGCCCCAGGACGTACCGGACATCGACTAAAAAATCAGGCAACAAAAAAGCCTCCCAATGGGAGGCTTTTTTGATTTGGTGGCGGGGCATGGATTTGAACCATGGACCTTCGGGTTATGAGCCCGACGAGCTACCAGACTGCTCTACCCCGCGTCGGGTGCTCAATTAATATACCCCGACCCTCTCTGGAGCGCAAGCCCTAGGCCATCACCAGTTCGCCGTTCACTTCCAGACGCTTGCAGGGCTCGATCACCATGAACCGATCCGCGAGGCTGTCAGCAGCTTGGGGGGTAAGCCAACCCAGTTGTCGCAGCAGGTGAATCGCGACGGCGTGCTTGGCCCGCTTGGCCCCATCCCGCACCTTGATCGCCAGCCCCATGCCTTCGCCGACCCGACCGATGCACTGCACCCCTTCGGCCCCGGTCTTGCTCACCAGTTCCCCTTCGCTCAGGCGCATCAGTTCGGTATCGAACTGGCCGGGCCCGGCCACCAGCTCCGGATGGTGCACCATCGACCGGCGAATCTGGACCAGGTCCGGACTAGTACCGGAAGCTAGCAGGGCGAACAGGTGGGCCATCTGCTCCAGTTCCATCGCCAGGGTAGGCACACCGCAGTCATCCCGGGCCACGATCAGTTCGGCGGCAGGCATCCCTAGCAGATCGCCGATCTTGGCCAGAATCAGCTGCTGCACCGGATGATTACGCCGCATGTAGCCTTCCAGGGGCCAGTTCTGGTGGCGGCAGACCGCCAGCATGCCCGCATGCTTGCCGGAGCAGTTGTACTCCAGGCGGCTACAGCGGCCACTGGGGATCGGGCACTGCAGAGCGACGGGGTCGATATCCGCTTTCCAGAGGATGTTGAAGGCCTGACGGGCCTGACTGACGTCACCCTGGTGGGAACTGCAGATAATCGCCAGATCCCGTTCGTCGAGACCATAGGCAGCCAGCGCGCCGCTGCCGGTGACGACCAGGGCCTGGAAGGGTTTGAGGGCAGAGCGAATGAAGGTGGGGCCTTCACTCTGACCCGCTGCCAGCAGGGTACGACCGCGGCTGTCGCAGACCACCGCCTCGGCCAGGTGTCGGGATTCCGGGATGCCCTCGCGCAGCAACTGGACATCGAGGGGGGCAGAAGCGGAGCGTTTGGCCATGGTCTAGAGGAGATCGTCGGGGTGGAGGGCAATCAGGACAGCGGCGGTGACCATCATGGCCAGGAGGGTGAACAGACTGGTACGGACCTTATTCATCAGCGGCTGGACTTCGTAGCTGGCGATCAGACGATCCCGGTTGAGGACTTCGGTCGGTTTGAGCCAGACCTGGCCGTCGTACCAGCCGGACTCCTCGTAGAAGACCTTGTCGTCGTTGAGCCGATCACGTACGTGGCGCCAGCCGAAGAACAGCTGCACCAGCCCCAGGGTGGCGGGGATGCCCCCGGCGATCAGGCTGGCACTGAGGAAGCCGATCGGGGCCTTGGCGGGCGGGAAGGTGAAGCTGGCGATGGGCACGAAGACGGTGAAGCCGAGTAGCCAGAGCAGCAGCAGCGGTTTGCCATAGGCGAACCCGTCGCGGCAGGCCCAGCTGAAGAACCAGGACTCCTGCAGCTGTCGGTATTCGTTCAGCGGTTGCTGTTCTTCCGGGACGGGACAGAACGTGGTCATGACCAGGGTCAGGCGGGGGTACTGGGCGTGAAGGGCACGGGCTGGCCGTGGCTCCAGAAGGCTTCGAGGTTGTAGAACTCCCGCTCCTGGGGCAGGAAGACATGGACGATCACGTCGCCGTAGTCGAGCAGCACCCAGCGGCACTCCTCCAGCCCTTCGACCCGCAGCGGATCGCGACTGAAGGCTTCGGCGGTCTTGGCCTCGATGGACTTGGCGATCGCCCGCACCTGCACGGGGGAGAAGCCGGTACAGAAGACGAAGTAGTCGGTCAGGTAGGCGACCTCATCGACCCTGAGAATACGGATGTCCCCGGCCTTGCGGTCATCGGCAGCGTCGGCGATCGCCTGGACCAGGGTCAGGGTGTCGTCGGTGGCGGGCGCGGGGGACGGAGCCTCGAGGGTCATTCAGCAGGGGCCTGGGTATGGAACCTCATTTTAGCCTGGGTGATTTGTCATCCAGGGGGATGGGCTCAGAGCGAGCGGGCGGCGGCGTAGGCTGTCATAGTCGGCAGCCGAGAGCCATCTGTGGCCATTCCTGTCAGGTAAATCTGCATGGCACGTCCGCCAGAGTCGACACATATCTTTAGCCCGACGTTTGGGGTGCTTGGCATCCGGACAGTGCTGCTGCCACAACTGGGATCGGTGGCATTAGGAGCATCCGCGATTCGGTCGGTGACTATAACTGGAGATGAGCTGTAGTTACCGTAGCTGCCGTCTTGTTTGAAAGCTGGGCCACAGCGGTAAATGGCATATGGCCCCTGCCAAGGTGTGTCGGCAGACGTGTTCAGGTTTCGGAGCGCGTAAATCACAGCATAGTCAACTGATTGGTTAGTGCTGCTTAACTGGCGGACCTGCAAGCCCAGAAAGGGAATATAGGTGCTACCCAGGCAATCGGAGACCCCTGAGCCTGTCGGAAAAGCTGTTGCAGATGAACTGATTGCGTATGACATGCGGGTCTCCATCTGAATGAAACTGACCCCGCGCATCAATTCTTCTTTTGCTAGTGTATTCTCAACAAGGACTCGATCCTGCTTCGTGTAGTCAACTAGTAGTTGTAGGACTGCGAGTAGGACAATAACACCACAGGATGCTGCGAGCAGTAGCTCGACTAGACTGAAGCCGAGTTCTTGAGAGCCAGGCAATTTCATGTGCAGGCTGTCCCGTTCCATGTGCCAGTACGAATCATACCCAGGGGCTGAGACATCTGGATGCAGCGCTTGATAGTGCCACTTGGACTTTGCAGGACTACTTTACCCGCACTGCTCAGGATAATACTGCCAACAGGAGAAAATTTTATATTGGTGCTTAAAGTTGAACCTCCGGGGTCAATAGTGATGCCATTCTCGAATTTTAAATTTCCCATGGGGCAGTTGTTGCTCCAGATACCAGGCAAGCTGTCATAGGCTGTATTGGTGATATCAAAGCGGCATCCACTGGCGCTGGGCGATTGAGTGTCGTAGGGTGTCGTGCGAATGGACTCTCTCTGAAAGAAGATTAGAGTAGATGCGGCCTGATTTGCGGCTGCCCTGACATCATAGTTGGCTTTCCAGGTGATCAGGCCCGGAGCAGCCATGGCAGCCAAAATGCCAACAATGATCAGGACGACAGATATCTCCAGGAGCGTAAAGCCTGTCGAAGCTGTTGTTTCTTGATGCTGGAGTCTCAGATGTTTAGACATACTGGAGAGGGCAAAAGCCAGCGACAACAGGAACTACGGTTAGAGTCGTTAGCGTTAGGGATAGATTGCTCCCGACTGGCTGGGCTGTGTAGCGAATGGTGACCGTGCGCCCTGCTCGGGTGACATCAAGATTTGTTCCGTTAATCCCAATTGATGTCTCGATGGTGCGAGTGATGGCATAGGTTTTTCCAGAAGGGGCAGTATAGGTTATTGGGCTAGATGCAGTGATTGACTCTAGATATTGTTGAAATTTTGTACCGAGCTGCGTGGCTTGAGGTTGAGTGCGATCGCACGCTGTCGTAAAGTTATCTACCCATGTATTATGGGGTGACTGGCAACTTTGTCCGCTTGATGGGTTCGTGGGTCCATAGCCACCGTCACTGCGACGGCAAAAATCTAGCGAAGCACGACGGATCGCTTCAAGGTCTATCTGAACTCCCTGAAGTGCTTCGGCTCTCATCTGAGCCTGGTTAAGTGTTGCGATAGTAGTGCTGTTGATAGCGAGCCCTGTAATGGCAAATATCATCAGAATAACAATGGAAATGACAACCTCAACCAGGGTGAAGCCAGAGTCATTATTGCGATCAGGTGATAGAGACCAGCGCTGACTCATGACCCCCTCTGCCAGGTACTGGGCTTCTGAAGTAGATAGAATTTCTGGATATTAGATGGCAAGAGAGAGGTTTGAGGTAGACTGCCTGCCAGAAAGCTCAGTGCACTAGAATTGCCGATTCGTGATGCCAGATCACTGGGGACGCGAATGGCCGCTGGGTTTGAGGATGAGCGACCCCATATGCCACTCCAGATTGCTCCTTTTATCGTGCATGAATTTTGGTCTTTGGTGTCAGACTTACACGAACTACTGCCCCCATCAATACCGACTTCAGCAGTTGGAGCATAAACGAACATGCTAGCCGAGGAGCCACCATTGAGAGTAATATCTTGTTTGGACCCACCTAGATTATTGCCAAAGATGATGAAGTCTTCTGGCCCACCGGTGTTGGCAATCTGTGCCTGTCCATTCAGCTTCATGCTCCCAGACAGATAGAAGATCACGGGGTGGCAGGCGCTTGGCTTATTGATTGCCGGTGTGCAGTCTGGGGTTGGAGTGGTTCCGTAGGTATAGGGATTGATGGTAATGGTGCCATTGGTTTCAATGTTGGTAACACTGTAGATGTAGGCACCATTGATTGGCGTGTCGCCCGATCTGGGTAGGGTAATGCTGTTTTTGATCTCTCCAAGATTGATGGGGTTAGTGATTCGAGTGGGGCTGGGCCACGAGAAGCTTCCAAAAGTGATAGTGCCATCAACTACACTTTGGGGCTGTCGATTAACATCGGCAGCTGAATTGCAGTTGGCACAGAGAATGTTGCCAGCGCAGGAGCCAGCACTGGTTCCAAGAATGTCATTGTTTCCGAGATCTATCTTCCCGGATAGCAGGCCGGGTGATCCAAAGGGACCTCCGGGGGTTTGAGTGCCGAGCTGATAGGTTCTGCGGACGGTGGTTTCTGCGCCTGTGGTGCTTCTTCCGGAGGTGGTAATAGTGCCATATAGAGTTGCGTTGCTTGTGCTCACGATGTAGCTTTCAAGCTTCCAGTTGGCTGCCCCATAGGATCGCTGGCCGAGGGGACTACCGCTTGTGGTCGGGTCTTGGAGAAAGTTCAGGCATCCGGCGAGATTACTATTACTCGCGATCGCTTGAGTGAACAGGGTTTTTAGGCTGTTGTAGGTTGATGTCCATTGACCGTCCGATGTGCCCGCCAAGTAGAAGTACTGATTATTCAGAGCATTGAATACTTGTGCAATGCCGGATTCCGCATGGGCTTCAGCCTCGGTGGCCTGGAAGCGTTGAATCCCTCCGAGGTTGGCCTGGAAGGCCGAATAGCTCAGGGCGAGGGCACTCACCAGGAGAATCAGTCCTACCCCCAGGACCGTCGGCAGGACAAAGCCTTCTTCGGGGAGGCATGGGCTGGTTGGCGAGCCTGAATGTCGGGGGCAGATCATGACCCTGGGACCCGGACTGTGCTGCCAGAGTGCCCGCTCAGTCGGGGTACCACTGCAGAGCTGTGACAGACTCAGGCTCAAGCTGCACGGATCTGCCCCTGGGTAGGCTAGCGAACTACACTGAGGCCCAGCAGCAGGCCACGGAACGCTTCCGACAGCTGGAGGAGCTGGGGTGAGGGTCAGGCGTCGGCAGCGCCTAGAATGCAGTCAGAGAAAGGCTTGATGATGACCCCGGCGCAGCTGAATCTACCGATCGGTATCCAGTCGTTCCGGGAGATCCGCGAGGGCGGTTACTACTACGTCGACAAGACGCCGTTTGCTCTGCAGTTGTGGTCGCGGGGGGGCAAGGCCTACTTCCTATCTCGGCCGCGTCGCTTCGGGAAGAGCCTGTTTCTGGATACGCTGCATGAGCTGTTTGCAGGCCGCCAGGAGCTGTTCACGGGGCTGTATGCCGAGGAGCGCTGGGACTGGTCGGTGCAGTACCCGGTGGTGCACTTCAGCTTTGGGGCCGGGGTAATCCGGGATGTTGGTCATCTGACCCGGGTGATTCACCAGCAACTGAAGCAGCATGAGCGCCGTTACGGGTTGCCGCTGTCGTCTCTGGAAGATGTGGATCTGCGTTTCGGTGAGCTGCTGGAGCAGCTGCACGAGCAGACGGGCCAGCGGGTGGTGGTGCTGGTGGATGAGTATGACAAGCCGATTCTGGACTCGCTGGAGGAACCGGAGCGGGCGACAGAACTACGGGAGGGTCTGCGAAACCTCTACTCGGTGATCAAGGACAAGGGAGCCCACATCCGGTTTGCATTCCTGACGGGGGTGAGCAAATTCTCGAAGGTGAGTCTGTTCTCGGGATTGAACAACCTGGAGGACATTACGCTGGTGCCGCAGTACTCAGCGATCTGCGGCTATACCGACACGGATATCGATACGGTGTTTGCGCCGGAGCTGGAGGGGCAGGGCCGATTTAAAGTCGTAGTCAGGGCGTGTATGGTAGCGGGGACGGTCCGAG